>NZ_JBVVQR010000037.1:0-59803 GCF_055811535.1 Mesorhizobium sp. WSM4816
ACGGACAAACCCCGTTTTACGGGGCATGCACATGTGGCATTTCGATTCACTCAAAACTTTCCCCGGACAGCCCTGCCGTTTACGGGGAGAAATGCCCGGCAGGGCAATGAGGGGCGGCGCGGCGCTAGCTCGGAAAGTCACGCCCAAACAACACCATACGGCCGGCACCTGCCAACATGATTCAAGTGCGAGGGCGAAGAAATGACCCGCCACGTCACCTTCATGACCATCGACGATGCCGAGCACTACACGCCGCAGCAGCGCGCCGCGATCGTATCGGCCTATCCGGCGCATGAGCGCGAGGCGCGGGCCAGGGGCATTCCGGTGCTGGGTTCCGGCCGCATCTTTCCGGTGCCGGAGGAGCTGATTGCCTGCGAGCCGTTCCGGCTGCCGCGATACTGGCCGCGGCTCGGGGCGCTGGATTTCGGCTGGGATCACCCTTCCGCTGCTGTCGAGCTCGCCTGGGATACGGAGGCCGACGTCGTCTATGTCGCAAAAGCCTGCCGCGCCTCGCAGCAAACGCCGGCCATGCAGGCGCTGACCCTGAAACCGTGGGGCGAATGGCTGCCCTGGGCGTGGCCGCGCGACGGCCGCCGCGAGACGCTGGAAGGTGCGGGCGTGGCACTTGCCCGGCAATATGGCGCGCATGGGCTGAACATGCTTTCCAGTCATGCGCAATTCGCCGACGGTTCGGTGTCGGTCGAGGCCGGGCTGATGGAGATGCTCGACCGCATGCAGAGCGGCCGCTTCAAGGTGTTCTCGACGCTTCTGCCCTGGTTCGAGGAGTTTCGGCTCTACCACCGCAAAGACGGCCAGGTGGTGAAGCTGCGCGACGATCTGATGGCGGCGACACGCTATGGCGTGATGATGCTGAGGGAAGCGGTGGTCGACCCGGCCGAGTTCAAGACGGCACGGCGAAAGGCAGGGCAGAGCGATCCGCTGGGGGCGTTCCGGTGAGGGGACCCCGCCGATGACCGTTCGCATCGTCAGCGCTACGCTGCGCGACCTCAGCTACATCGCCGCCAACCTGCGGCTCGAGGACCGGACGGAGATCGACTGCCAGTTCGACGAATGGTCGCCGGCGCTGCTGGCGCTGACGGCGCTGCAGGGGTTTGCCTATGTCGCCGAGCTGAACGGCAATCCGGAAGCCGGCTTTGGCGCCGCCGAGCAGCGCGGCGGGTTGTGGATCGCCTGGAGCTGGGGCACGCGCCGCATGAGGCGCTGCGTGCCTGGGATCACGGCGTTCTTTCACGCCGTGCTCGGTCCGCAGGTTGCCGCGCACGGCGCCTGGCGGGTCGAGGCGCGGGCGCTGGCCAGCAATGAACTGGCGCTGCGCTGGCTGGCCCGCTTGGGCGCCACGCAACGCTGCCGCCTGCCGGGCTACGGCAAGGACGGCGAGGATTTTTTGCTCTACGACTGGACAAGAACGTCCGACTTCGGGACGTCCAACTTTGGAGAAAGCTGGAACCATGTGCCTGTTTCAAAAGCCGCCGGCGCTGAAGCCGTTGCCGCCGACACCGACCATTGCCGACAAGGACGTGCAGGCGCGCGAAGCAGCGCTCAGGGCTGAGCTCGAGCAGCGCCAGGGCACCGCCGGCACGGTCAAGACCGATCTGTCGCCGAGCGAACTCAGCGGCCAGCGCCGCGTGCTGCTGGGCGTGTGACGTGGGTGGGAGGAGACGCTACGTTTCGTAGGCGCGTGCTGGCCGGTGGTATTGGCGCCGGCATGCGAAATTGGTGACGCGGCAAGGGTGAAGAGCACCCCTTCGCCCCTTGTGGGAGAAGGTGGATCGGCGCTTTAGCGCCGAGACGGATGAGGGGTGCTGGAAGAAATGAGGCAGTGGATTTTTGCGCTATTGCCAAGCTGGAACACCCCTCATCCGACCTCGCTTCGCGAGGCCACCTTCTCCCACAAGGGGAGAAGGCAAGGCTCTTCAGCTCTCACCCCGGCTTGCGCGCAAAGGCCCAGACCATCAGCGGATATTCCTCGTCGTTGCTGAGGTCGCGCCATAGGCCGTAGGCGCGCACCGGCCCGCCGATATGGGCTTTTGCGCAGGCTTTGTTGCCCCAGCTGAACACTTCAATGTTTGCCTGGGGGAAGCCGCCCTCGACCAGGACCTGCCTCAGGCCGGCGGCGGTCCAGCGGTTGTAGTCGTGCGGCCTGGCATGCACCCTGAACAGGAACGGCGTCGCCACCATCGCCCAGCCGCCCGGCCGGGTCATGGCGTGGATATTCTGTGCCGCGGCAAACGGGCGCTGCACATGCTCCAGCACCTGGTCGGCGATGACGACGGAATATTGCCGGTCGGTGCGGTCCTTGCAGATGTCGAATTCGGGAAAATCGACCGATGTATAGTTGGAGCAAATCGTCTTCCAGTGGCGGTTCCAGCCGGGCGAGATCTCGATCACGTCAGAGGATTTGCGGCCGTCGGCCTCAAGAAACGCGGTGAACGCCTCGATCTGCCTGATGCGCAGCCAGTTGCGGGAATCGTAGCCGATCAGCCGCTTTGCAACCTGCTTGCTTCGCCTCTTCAGGGCGCCGGGTAGGCTTTCCGTCATTATCAAATCGATCTCCTCGAGTCGCCGCCCCGCGCCCCTTGAACATCGCAAAAGCGAACAAAATTCGACCTGGCCTTGGCAATATCTGGGCTTCGAACAAGCTGATACATCAGAACAAGGAAATGCCATGGCGAGCGATTCCCGTGCCCACGATATCCTGTCGCGACAGGCGGAACTGGAGAGCGAGCGCAGCCAGTATGAGGCTGTCTGGGAGGCGGTGTCGGAATTCTGCGACCCCGACGCGCCCGATGTCTGGAATGGGCGCCGGGGCGCGGAACCGCAGGCCGAGCGGCAGCAGCGGCGCGGCGCCCGTGTCTACGCCAACACCATCAACTCGGCCGCCAACCGGCTGGCCGCCGGGCTGGAAAGCCTGATCATTCCACAATCGGAAAAATGGCACGGGCTGTCGACCGCCGCCGTGAACGACGAGGAGAGCGAGGAGGAGAAGGAATGGGCGGAGGCGCTTCGCGATTTCCTGTTTGCGCTGCGCTATTCGGCCAATTCGAATTTCGTGCCGGCGACGCAGGCCTGCCTGCGCAACGTCGTGCGCTATGGCCCGGCCTATCTCTACGCCGAGGAGGGCTTTGGCGGCACGCTGATCCGCTATGCCTCGATCCCGGTGGTCGAGGGCTATCTCTGCCGCAACCGCTGGGGCCAGGTCGACATTTTTCACCGCCGCTATGAGCGCACCGCACGGCAGGCGGCGCAGCTGCTCGGCTATGACAAGCTGCCGGCGCGGATCAAGATGCTGGTCGACGACCCGGCCAGATGCGAGACCAAGATCTCGCTGATCCAGTGCATCCAGCCGCGCGACGAGCGCAAGATGTACCGGCTCTCCGGCACCTACCAGTATCTCGACACGGCATTCGCCTCTTATCACGTCGTCGAGGACGAGGAGGTCATCGTCAGGGAGAGCGGTTTCCGCTCCTTCCCGGTGTCGTGCTTCAACTGGCGCCGCCATGAGGGCGACCCCTATGGCATCTCGCCGACCATCGAGGCGCTGACCACGGTGCGCGAGGAAAATGCGGTGCGCCGCTCGGGTCTCAGGGCGCTGCAGCAGATCACCGATCCGGCGACCGCGTCGAAGGCGCGGCTCGACTATGTGCCGGTGCTCAATCCCGGCGAGAACTATCCCGGCCTGATCGACGACAATGGCCGGCCGCTGATTGCGCCGATCGCTGTGGGCCAGAACCCGACCCATGCATTCGACTACGCGGAAAGCCGGGCCGAGGAGATCCGCGACATGATGTTCGTCAACCTGTTCCAGACGCTGGTGCAGAACCCGCAGATGACGGCCACCGAAGCCTTGATCCGGCAGGAGGAGAAGGGCGCGCTGCTCGGGCCGTCCGGCTCGATCATCCAGGCCGGCTTTGCCGCCAATCTCGACCGCGAGCTCGGTATCCTCGAGGACAAGGGATTGTATGAGGAAGACAGCCGCTTCCTGCCGCCGGCGAGCCTCGCCGGCAAGGCGGTGCGGCCGACCTTCACCGGTCCGCTCGACGTGCTGCGCCGCTCGGCCGAGGCGCGCGACACCATCCAGGTGGTGACCACGGCCATGCAGATGGCGCAGTTCGACCCCGGCGTGATGGACAATATCGACGGTGACGAGGCGCTGAAGATCGTGCAGAGCGCCGGCCGCAGCCCGCAGCGCATCTTTCGCCGCCAGGACGAGGTGGCTGATATTCGCGATGCCCGAGCCAGGGCGCAACAAGCGCAGGCCGGCATGGCGGCGATCGCCGCCGCCGGCAAGGTTGCCAGGGATGCCGTGCCGGCGGCGGTCCAGGCGCGCGACAGTGGCCTGCTCGACAGTCTCATCGGGCTGACGCCGCAGGGCGCCGAGGGCGGCGCATGAGCGGCAAACGCTTCGCCCATTCGCGCCAGGCCGGCGGCCCGGCCAGGGCGCAGGATGCGCTGACCAGGGCCTATCTCAGGGTGTTCTCAGGCCAGGACGGCGAGATGGTGCTGGCCGACCTGACGGCGGCGACCGGCTATTACCGCCGCCCGTCCTATGGCGAGTGGCTGGCCAAGACCAGGACGCCGAACGGCTTCGAGCTGCACAGCGCGCTGAGCAACGCGCGCGCCGAAGTGGTGCAGCACATCATGGGGTTTTTGACACTGGACGAAGCGCAACTGGCGGCGCTGGAGAAGGCGGCGCGGCTGGAGGGGAGGTAGGGTGATGAAACTGCCTTATGGCTAAGTCTTGCTCAAATCTACGGTGATCCGCATCGGGCTGGTTTTGACGCCTGACGGCCAACACTTCTGGACCGATTTCGAAAGTTGCTGGGCGGCTTCCGCCGCCGCCTCCGAATGTGGATCATAAGATACAACGGTAACCGACTTGACCTTGCCGACCTTGTCCAACGTCACCTCGAAAGTGGCTTTGACGTGATTGTCTACAGCGGCCACCGGCAAGACCAGGCAATCGCCGATCCGCTCAACACTGACAGCCTGTCTGGCGTGTGCGGAAACCGAACAAACAACCAGCAGCGAAGTCATCAAAAATCGCATCGTCGCCCCCTTTGGATAGCAGACGATAGCGTCTAAGCGCGCTGAGGGTAAGGATCAAAACCATCGGGTAGACCGCGCCGACGCTGAAACTGCGCCCCTCTCCCCGTTCTACGGGGAGAGGATGCCGGCAGGCAGGTGAGGGGCGGCGCCAGCATCTCAGAATTCTGCACTGCCCCTCATCCCCCTGCCGGGACCTTCTCCCCGTATAGTGACGGGAAGAAGGGGCTATCAATAATCGCCGCGGTAGTAGCGGTCGTCGCAGCGGGCGGTGTAGATGCGGCCGTAGCGGTCCTGATAGCGGCAAAGCTGTTCGCCGCGCCGCTGTGGCGTCGTTGCGCTGCCGACGACCGCCCCCAGCAGGGCGCCGCTGGCTGCGCCGATAACCGTGCTCTTGGTGTCGCGGCCCAGGGCCTGACCGACCAGAGCGCCGCCAGCGCCGCCGACCAAGGCCCCCGTGGTGGCTCTTTGCTGGCCTTCGGTCTGCGCACATCCCGCCAGCGCGGCAGTCACAAGCAGGGCGGCAATGGCTTTGTACATGGTCATCGTCTGATACTCCGTTGAAGCCTATGAACTAATACACTGGCTGGTTTTGCCAAGTGTTTGCCAAGTGCGGTTGCATTGCGGCGGAACCGCGGCAACCGCTTGTCACGAAATGCGACATGGTTTCTTTCGTCTTGACGGTGCGTGCCTCCGGTTCTGAAAGATCGTACTCGAACAAGACGATAGCGCCAGGTTCTGTCGAAAAGAATCAGGCTGCGGCCACAACGATTCCGCCGCGTCCAGCCGATCCCTCAACAATCCAAATAACACGCCCGGCTGAACTGGCCAGTGCTCGTTTCCATTTGCAAACAACAAGAAGGAATCTTCTCATGACAGATCTGGCAGACGCCGGGTCCGTGGTGGCGTCGCCACCGGCGGGCAACCTTGCAGGGCCACCGGCCGCCGGGGACAACGGGTCCGCCCCGCCGGCTGCAGAAAGTTGGTTTGACGGTCTTTCCGAAGGCAACCGTAAAATCGCTGAAGCAAAGGGCTGGACCAAGCCTGATGGCAGCATCGACAAGGTGCTGACCTCCTATGCAGAACTGGAACGCCAGCAAGGCGAAAGCCTTCGCGTTCCGGCGGCCGACGCACCGCCAGAGGAATGGGCAAAGTTCCATGCCCGCCTTCCCGAGGACATGCGTCCGGTCGCAGCTGACAAGGTCGATTTCAAGCGCCCGGAAGGGCTCCCCGAAAACCTGCCATACGACGAGAACCTGGCCAACGCCTCCAAGCCATGGATGGCCGAAGCCAAGCTTTCAGCGAAGCAGGCGCAAGTCGTTCACGACAAGTTTGCGGCATATCAGGCTGAACAGGCAACGGCTCAAATGGCCGCCATCGCCAAGTCGGTCGAGACGACGCATGACGACCTCGTGAAGGATTGGGGACCGGTAACCAGCGACGGCTTCAAGGAGAAGCTGGAGGTCGCCAACCGGGCGATGAAGAAGCTCGGCCTGGTCGATGCCTACAAGGCGAAGGGCATCCTCCTGCCTGACGGCGCCTTGACCGATCCGCAGATCGCCAAGGCATTCCACGCCATCGGCGAGGCGATGTTCAGGGAAGACACGATCGACGGCGGCGCAGCCCTGAGCGGAGGCAATCCGTTCAAGCGCAACGCCGCCGGCGAACGCAACCTGACCGAAATCTCGGCGCTCGTCAGAAGCGACCCCGTCCGCGCCCGGCGGCTGGCACGCGAGGCCGGCGAGAACCCGGATCTGTGGATGCCTACCAATCCTCTTTGAACCAAGACACCGCGCAACCTGAAGGAAAAAAGATGGCAGACGCCTATACCCGCATCGCGGACGCGATCGTTCCGTCCGTCTATGCACAATACTCGTTCGAGGAGCACGTCCAGTCGCTCGAGATCTACCAGGCCGGGATCCTGTTTTCCGACCCGGCCATCGCCTCGAAGCTCTCCATGGGCGGGCGTTCCGTCGATATGCCCGGCTGGAAGGATCTCGGCAACGATCCGTCCGAGCCGGTCAACGACGATTCGGCCGACTCGATCGAGATGAAGAAGATCGGCGCGCGCCGCGAGGTCGCCGCCCGCAATGTCCGCGCCCAGGCGTGGGGCATCCCGGACCTGACTTCGATCCTGGCCGGCGACGACCCGCAGAAGCTGATCGTGCGCCGCCAGACAGACTACTGGCAGCGCGCCAACAAGCTGACGCTGCTCGGCATCCTGAAAGGGGTGGTGGCCGACAACCTCGCCAATGATGCCGGCGACCTCGTCCGCATCACCGGCGCCTCCATCGTCGACAGCGACATCATCGAGGCCGCCTATCTGATGGGCGACCGCGCCGACAAGTTCAAGACGATCTGGATGCATTCCAAGCAGATGAAGGCGCTGAAGCTCGCCGACCTCATCGACTATGTGCGGCCGTCCGAGCAGGGCGGGCCGCTGATCCCCTATTATATGGGGCTGCGGGCCGTCATCGACGACGACATCCCGGTCGCCGCGGGCGTCTACACGGCGTTCATGTTCAAGGACAAGGCAATCCTGTGGAACGAGCTGCCGGTCAATACCGAGGGCGGGCCGCTGGAGTTCGACCGCAAGCCGCGCCAGGGCCATGGCGGCGGCGTCACCGAAATGGTCGCCCGCCGGCATTTCGTCGCGCATGTGCCCGGCACCCGCTTCCTCGACGCGTCGACGGCCAGCGAATTCGCCACCGATGCCGAGCTGGCGCTGGCGGCGAACTGGGACCGCACCGCGTCGAGCGTCAAGCACATGACGTTCATCGCGCTGAAGACGACCGAAGCCTGATGAAGCAAGGCGAGGGCGGGGCGTCAGAGTCCCGCCCTTCTGGGCGCCAGGTCGGCCGATGTGGCTAATCCCAATTCACGCGCTGTGCTGCTTGTTGTTGTTGCACATTGATCAATCGCCGCCACCAAACGGTTACACAAGCGGGCGATGCTGCCTTGTCTTTGCAATGGAGGGTAACCATGAATATGACCTACAAGGCAGTTCAGGATGTGCTTCGAAAAGCCGGCATTGTCATAAGCAAAAAGGGCGAGCTTCACCGCATCAACTTCTTCAGCGGCCTGGAAAACACCGCCTACTACACGACAAGCCTCGAGAATGCGCTTGAGCGGGGTTTGGCGATGGCGAGAGCTGCCGAAAGATTGCCAGCAAGCGCCTTTGCCAAGTCGCGCGGGTGGCCGGCGAGCGCACACTTCGGCTGACGCCGCAGGATGTCATCGCCGCGTTGCGCGGCGATGTTGGGAAATGCATATTATCAGGTGGCGCACGCTGCCAGCTTTCTGCGGTCGCGTTCCGTCGCGCCCCCTCTGTCCTGCCCTCTCTTTGCCAAAATTTGGCATCTCCCCCACTTGGGGGGAGATCGGCAGCTTCACCGACAACGCCCTTTCTTCAACGTTGGCGATTGGCGAAAGCCAACGCG
Organism: Mesorhizobium sp. WSM4816; assembly: GCF_055811535.1. Taxonomy (NCBI): domain Bacteria; kingdom Pseudomonadati; phylum Pseudomonadota; class Alphaproteobacteria; order Hyphomicrobiales; family Phyllobacteriaceae; genus Mesorhizobium; species Mesorhizobium sp. WSM4816. The sequence goes on from NZ_JBVVQR010000037.1 coordinate 8,505, forward strand.
ACATCCAATCTCCGCCCTCGTGGGGGAGATGCCCGGCAGGGCAGAGGGGGGCGCGATGGAACGCGACCTTCCCCACGATCCACCCCACCATGCCTGCTTTTCCCGATCCAAACAGACGGAGGCCTAAAACCATGGCCGTCACCCCGCTCGACATTGCCAACATGGCGCTTGGCGTCCTCGACGAGGCGCCGGTCGACAGCCTTGATCAGGATGTCAAACCGGCCCGCCTGCTCAACCTGCATTTCGACCTGACCCGCGAGGCGGAGCTGATGAAACATGCCTGGGTGTTCGCAATCCTGGCGGCCGCCGTCGCCGGGTCCGATACCGGCAGTGGCGCGGGCACGCTGAACTTTGCCTATGAATTGCCCGTGGACTGCCTGCGGCCTTTGCCGCTGACCCACAATGGCGAGCCGGATGGCGTGCCGATCGCGTGGCGCCAGGAAGCCGGCTTGATCTATTCCGACCAATCGAGCCCGCTGATCATCCGCTATATCGCCAACCTCACCGATCCGAACGACTGGGACGCGACGTTCACCGAAGTGCTGGTTGCAGCGCTTGCAGTCAAGATCGCGCATCCGCTGACCCACAAGGCGGGCATGATCGACATCGCCCGCGGTGCCTATAGCGCGGCGCTGGACGCGGCGTTCCACGCCAACGCCATCCAGCGTGGCGGCAGGTTTTCAGCGTCGTCCTGGGCGGTCCATCGCGGCGACAACCGGTTCCGGCGCGCCTGATGACGATGCTCTATCCCATCCAGGACACCTTCGTCCGCGGCGAAATCTCACCGCGATTGCACGCTCGCGCCTCGCTCGACCTATACAGGGCCGCGCTCTCCCGCTGCGAAAACTTTTTGACGCTTCCCCATGGTGGCATCCGGAAGCGCGGCGGCACCTATTTCTGCGCCGAGGTGAGGGATTCTTCCAAAGCGACGCGGCTGATCCCGTTCATCTTCTCGGCGGACCAGGCCTATGCGCTCGAATTCGGCGATCTCTACATCCGCGTCCATGCCTATGGCGCCCGCGTCGGGGTGGTTGAAGTGGTGACGCCATACCTGGAGGCTGACCTGTTCGACCTGCAATTCGTCCAGTCCGCCGACCAGATGTGGATCACCCACAAAAACCACCTGCCGCAGGTTCTCACCCGCACGGCGCACACCGCATGGACGCTGGCCGAGTTCGTCTTTCTCGACGGCCCCTATGACGACGTCAACACAAGCGCGACCACGCTGACGCCGGCCGAGACAGGCGCCGTTCATCCGGCGATGACCAGCAATACGCTGCCAACCGGCACCGCTGCATCCAGCGCCGGCACCGCATATCTCGCGTTCGACCGTGACAACAAGACAGTCATAACGTTCGGTACGACCACCGGCGACGTGTCCTATGATTTTGCAGGCACCGTGACAAAGGTGTGCGACGGTTACTGGATACAGACTAGGGCGAACGGCGGCTCCAGAGCACCGGTGTCATGGGATTTCCAGGGCTTCGATGGCACCAACTGGATCTCGCTTGACAGCCGGACGGCGGAAACCGGCTGGTCGCGCGGCGAGGTGCGGTTTTATGAGTTCCAGAACGAGACCGCCTATCAGTCCTATCGGATAGTGCTCAACGGATCCGAAGGCGACGACAACATGGACATAGCCGAGATGGGCTGGCACGAGGATGGCGATACACAGACGCCATTCGATCTCACGGCATCCTCGATCGTCGGCATCAATGACGGCACCGGCTTCCAGACCAGCGATGTCGGCCGGACCATTCGCTTGCTCGGCTCGGATGCCGTCTGGCGCTGGGCGCGCATCACCAGCCGCAGCAGCGCGACTGTGGTCAAGGTCAGGCTGTATGGGCATGCGCTGCCCAATCTCAGCCCGATCGCCCGCTGGCGCCTCGGCACCTTCGTTCCCGGCAAATATGTCCAGAGCGGTTCGCTGTACGAGGAGCGCCTGGCCTTCAGCCGAAAATTTTCCGTCTATGCATCGGCAACCGGCGATTTCGAGAATTTCGCCACCGGCGAAAAGGACGACGACGCGCTTGAATTCGTCCAGGCCGGCGGCGGCCAGGCCAACGATATCACCTGGATTGCGGAATCCGACGGGCGCTGATCATTGGCACCCTTGGCGGCATCCGGGCGCTGTCGGGCTCGGGCATCGACGAAGCGCTGACGCCGTCATCGTTCAAGAACCGCCGCTCCCGCACCTTTGGCTGCGCGCCGCTGCGCCCTGTCGACGCCGGGCAATCGTTCCTGTTCGTCACCAGGTCGCGCAAATCGATTGCAGAACTGACCCAGAGCGCGACCGGCAAATTCACCTCGGAGGATGTCGGGCAGGTTTCCGAGCATATCCCGAAGCAGGGTGTCGTCGAACTGGCATTCCAGACCGATCCCGACCCGCTGCTGTGGTTCCCGCTCGATAATGGCGAGTTGGGGGGATACACGCACCAGCCTTCGCAGGAAGTCCGCGGCATGCACCGGCATCGCATCGCCGGGTATTTCTCCGGTTCCGCGTTCTCAGATTCAGCATGGGGAATGGTCGAGAGCGCCGTGGTCACGCCTGGGCAGGACGGCAATGACGATCTGTGGCTGATCGTCAAGCGCACCATCGGCGGGGCAACCAGGCGTACTATCGAAATCAAGTCGGCGCCGTTCGAATATGGCAAGATTGCCGACGCATTTGAGGTCGATAGCGGTCTGACCTACAGCGGTGTGGCTACAGGAACGGTCACAGGGCTCGATCATCTCAACGGCGAGACGGTCGATGCCCTGGCGGATGGCGTGGTCTACAAGGGCCTTGTCGTGGCTACTGGGGCGGTTTCCTTGCCTGGTGGTGCGACGGCCGCCAAATGGCAGGTGGGCCTGCCGTATGAGGCGGGCGCCGACACGCTGGAACTCGATGTCGGCGGCAGGGATGGCTCGATCGTTGGGCGGCGCAAGAAAGTCGCCAAGGTCATTCTGTCGCTGTTCGAGACGGATACGACCGGGCTGGAGATTACTTCCATGCAGCGTGGGCGGTGGGAGCCGGTTCGTATTCCCTCTGTCGTGACCCCTGACAGTTCGGCCAACCTGTTCACCGGGAACGTGGAAGTGCCGATCGACGATAGTTGGGAAGGGCAGGGGCGGGTGAGAATCCGCCATACCAACCCGACACCGTGCACCATCCGCGCGATCACGCCGGTGTTCGACAGTGAGGCGTAGTTCAAACTGCCGATCTCCCCCTCAAGGGGGGAGATTGCGCGCTCAGCCCTTCCATCACTCCCTTAAAAGGACCCCCCTTCGATGACCCCATCCCCGCATGCCGAAGCTCTCGGCAGGGCGCGGACGGCTGCCGATTTTGCTGCCGTCATCGCCTTGCTCGACAGCGACCTCGAAACTGCTGCCGCCCGCAAACAGGAACTGGAAAAGGCCAAGGGTCGTGCGATGTTCGGCCGTGGCGACCTGGCGGCGGCGCGCATTGCGCTCTCCGAGGCCAACGCCGTCGTTGCGCTGCTGGAAAAAACCCGTGAGGCGGCGAACGAGCGCCATGCCGCCGCGCAAAGCGAAGACTGCGTCGACATCGCAGCACTTGCCGACGAGATCAGGGCAAACGCCGCTTCCCTCGACGAGCGCTGGCGCATGGCCCACTGGCTGGTCGAGCAGCTGCGCCAGCAATTGTTCGACGCCGATGCCTTGCGCGGTGCCGTCGCCACCGTCAACAGCCAGCTCGACGCCGCCGGCGTCGCCAACCTGAAAATCAACCCGACCGCCGTCCGGCGCGCCGCCGTGACCGGGCCGCGAGCGACAGCTCCGGCTCGTCTCAGCGCGGCAGCGATCCAGGCCGACAGACTGCTTTTGTCGCTGCTCAGCCCCGGCGGCGCGCTCGACCCGCGACCGCCGCTTGGCGCGCCGGTCGGAGGCATCGCGGGTCGATATTCGCTGCGTGGCCGGGGCCGCGGCTGACCATGTGCACGCTTGCCCTTATCGGCACGGCTCTCTCGGTCGGCGGCGCGCTGATCGAAGGCCAGCAGTCGCGGCAGATGGCCGACTATCAGGCCAGAGCCTATGAGCAGCAGGCGCAGGCCGACGCGCAAGCCGCCGCCTTCGAGCAGGCCCAGGAACGCCACAAGCAGGATCTGTTGCTGTCCCAGGCGCTCGCCCGGGCCGGCGCCTCGGGCGTCGCCCTGTCAGGCTCGCCGACCGAGGTGCTCGCCGCCAATGCAAGGCAGGGCCAGCTCGACATCAAGGCGATCCAGTACGGCTCGCAGCTGCGCCAGAACAATTTCGCCACGCAGGCCGCGATCTCGCGCTTTTCCGGCAGTCAGGCGGCGGCTGCCTCGATCTTCAGGGCAGGCGGCAATCTCGTGTCCGGCCTTTCCGGGCTGTACGACCCGAAGAAAGCGGTGACGTTCGGCAACAGCGCCTTTCCGCCGGCGCCGGGCGGAGGGCTTTACTGATGGCGACCATCCCCCTCCAGCTCGCCCAGCGCCGGCTCGACAGCGGCAGCGTGGTTTCCTATCCCGACAGCTCGCCGGTCGGCGCCGCGATGCAGGGCTTTGGCGACGAGCTCGCGGCCGTCGCCGAGCGTTTCCGGCAGCAGAAGCAGCAGCAGGACGCGTTCGACGCCGAGGTCATCGGCCGCGAGCTGAACGGACAGATCGCCCAGGCCGAGAAAGAAGCGATCCAGAATGCGCCGGCCGACGGCCGCGGCCTGCACGACGCCATGTATGGCCAGGCACGCAACGGTGTCGTCAAGCCCGGCCTGTTCGACAAGATCTTCGACGGCACCGTGCCAAAAATGCCGGAAAGTGAACGCGCCAGCTTCATCAGGCAAAAAGAGGCGATGAGATTGGCCGGGTCGGCGCGCATGGCCGCACAGCAATATGCGCGCCGCCAGGACTATGAGCAGGCCGAATGGTCCAAGGCGCAAGCTACGGAGCTCAATGCCATCGCGCAGAGCGACCCGGACGACACCGCGACGTTCGAGGCGATCAGGCAGGGCGGGTTCGACTTCATCGCCAAGATGGGCAACCCGGTCGCCCGGCAGCTGGCCGAAACCGGTTGGCGCAGCAGCACGGCAAAGGCGCTCGCCCAGGCGATGCTCGCCAAGGACCCGAGGCGCGCCGCCGAAATGCTGGGTGCTGCGCCGGCCGCGCAGGCTGGTGGCGGTGAAACCACAGGCGCTGAAGGCACTGATCTGTCGGCGAAAAACCCGAATTGGCTGGCTTCGGGCGACGCCCGCCTTGCTGATCTGACGCCCGACGACAGGGTTGCGCTCGCCCGGCTGGCCGGCGTCTCGGTGACGCAAAACTGATGTCCGCACCGGCGACCCGCCAGCTTCTTCTCGTTACCTGGCCTGTTGCGTTGCCGTCAGCCCACCGGCATCTTTAATGGCTTCTTCATGTTAGTGGGCTTTTTATGGGAAAATCCAAAGCCCCTCGCAGGCATGGGGTCGTTTCAGCGATAAGAGCGACGGCGGCCTTTCTTACAACACAGACTTGTGGTTCTGGAGTTGAAATTCCCATGCGCTGATGCGATCATCGGCAAATACACCTCGCCCATGCAGGCTTCTCAGATGAAGGACTGACCCTACCTTGTTGCGCCTAGATTCTTTTCCGATGCTGGCAAGGATCGTTTTTCCGATCACGTTGGCCGGCGTTCTCTTGCTCACGCTTCTGCCGGCGCGGTTCTTGCCGGAACTCGGCACGGCCGTCACGCTTCACGACGACAAGCTGCAGCACGCCATCGCCTTCGCGGTGCTGGCGGCCCTGGGAAGCCTCGGCTGGCCGGAACACAGGACAAGGCTGATTGTTCTCCTCGCCTTTACTGGCGCGGCGATCGAGGTGCTTCAGGGCGCGCAACTGATCGGGCGCGATCTGGATGGGTTCGACTGGGTTGCCGACTGCGCCGGCATGGCGTTGGGACTGACAATCGCCGGAACAAGCAGGCGCGTTGGCAAGCGCGTCGGCGGATTGCCGTAGGTCGTCATCCCAGGGCGATCCATGCCGCGACATCAACCGAGCTGCGGCGGTTCAGGATAAAAGCGCTCCGTAGCGATCCTTCGCGCCCCCCTCTGTCCTGCCGGACGTCTCCCCCACTTGGGGGGAGATCGGCCTCCGTCACTGATTTCGCCAACCACCAACGTTGCAAAAAGGACGCTGTCCGCGAAGCTGCCAATCTCCCCAGTTGTGGGGGAGATGTCCGGCAGGACAGAGGGGGCGCTGTCCCTCGGCGATCAAAAGAGGGCTTACGGCCAATCGCAGACGTTGGAGAAAGACCGCGAGTCCCGCGCCCGCTGGAATCACTTTCAAGCCTCGCTTCGCGGGGCTTTTTTCATGGAGCAAGCCTGATGGCCCGACCCGCAACTGCTGCCGTTCGACTTCTGACCGGCGAACGCGAACCCGTGCGCGTGGCGACCACGGCCAGCATCCTGCTCCATCGCCTGCAGACCATCGACGGCGTGCCGGCTGAGGTCGGCGACCGCGTGCTGGTCAAGGATCAGGCCGACCCGACGCAGAACGGCATCTACACGGTGAGCGAAGGCGAATGGTTCCGCGCCGCCGACGCCCGCACCGCCCGCACCTTGCAGAGGGGAACGACGGTCCACACCCAGGTTGGGACAATCAATGCCGGCCGGGTGTTTGAATTCAGCGCCGACGCGCCGGTGGTGGGCAGCGATGCCATCACAATTGCCCCGTTCGTGCCGCCCGACATTGCGGGGGTAGTCGGTGCGGTGGTGACGCTGCGCGATGAAACGCAGGTGCTGAAGCATGCCACCGAGGCCAGCGCCGGCCAGGCCGCCGCCAGCGCGTCCACCTCCGCTGCCAATGCCGAACAGACCGCCGCCGATGTCGCTTCCACGGCGGCCAACCTGGCCGGCGCCCAGGCGGCACGCGACGCGTCGCTGTATGGCAAGGGCATCTTCCCGACCATCGTAGCCGCGATCGGCTTTGGCGTGGCCGGCTTCAGTGCCCTGGTCGGCGGCGCCGGCGGCACGAACGGCACGTTCGATCTGGCGTTCACCGGCGGCGCCGGTTCTGGCGCCGCAGGCCGCTTCGTTGTCGCTGGCGGTGCTCTGACGATGATCCTGATCACGGCACCCGGCTCCTACGCGGCGGCGCCGGCTTTCAGCTTTGCGGCCTCTGCGGGATTGGCGGGCGCAAGTGCGGCGGCGGTTTTGGGCCGGAATGTTGAAGTTGGTGAGTACTTTTGGACCGAAATCAGCGACGGCATCATGGGAATGTACACCGTGGCGGCTGGGCCTGTTGCCGTCGACACCGGTGTTCGCGCGTCGGCAGCGGAAGTTGTCGGCTTGATCGGGTCGCGGACGGTTGGGCCGGTCCTGATCACGGGCTCCGTCGGCGGCACGGCTGTTACCAATACCAGCGCCTATTATTGGCCGGGCTCTCTGTCGGCTGTCGATGAGTATCTGTCGAGCCTTGAACTTGGCTTCGGCGCTGGAGCAGGAACAATCCATATCGTAATTGCCCACGCCGAGGGCGATGGCACTTTAACTCTCGTCTCTCAACAAACCATCCCTGTCGTTGCCGGCCCGTCTTCCGTCAACTCGGGTCTCTCGATCCTGAAGCCAGCCGGCAGTGTCATGGGCCTGCAACGGACAGGAGCCGGCACATGGTATTATACGGCGGGGTCCATTCCGAACGGCGAAAGCAAGTGGTTCACGGCGACGGTTCCTACGTCACACACAGCCAAGACCGTCGACTTTGTCAATGGTCCGCAATGGAAAGCCACTTTCACGGGCGAAGTCGGCACAAAGGCGCGTGCAGCCTACGACACCGCAAACGATCTGGTAGACATCGTCGGCACTGAGCAGGTGGTCGGCTGGCCGAACCTGGTCAACACCGGCACGAATACCCCGGCGAACTACAGCGTCGTCATGCAAACGCCAGCGCCGGCCGATGGTTACATCACGGAAATCGATGTCGGTGCCAGCGGGGCCGGCACGGCCAACATTCACGTCATCCAGTACAATGGCGATCTAACCGTCAACGTGATCAGCACGCACCAGATCGCGTTGGCCAATGGTGTGAGCGAAATCTCCCTCAGCATACCGATTGCAGCGGGGCAGTATCCGGCAATCAGCGGCGGCGGCTACAAGTTTCAGAACAGCGTCAACCCGCAAGGCATTCCCGCATGGATCAGGTCCGGCGTGCTGTCGAACGGCGCTATTGTGGCATCATCGACCCTGCACCGCTATGAGGTTGCGTTCACGATCAAAACTGGCCTCATCGCCGACGCTGCGCGGGCTCTGACAGGCGGCACACAGAACACCGGCATGAACCTGCTGGCGGACGCCGACCCGAATGGCGTCGTTGACGCGACCGCAATCTTTGCCTCGGCCGCTGCTGCCCATCCAAACCTGTATGTGCCGCCCGGCAGCTTCGCGTTGACGGCTATGCCTAAGTCGGGTGACGGTTTTTGGGGACCAGGAAAGCCGTTCGTCGGCGGCCGGAGGTTCTTCGTTCCGGCCCGCCCGTCGCTGTTTAATCTCTATGATGGCTTCCGGGCCAAGATGGCAGAGCATATCGCCAACAACGATGTGCTCTGCTTGATCGCCGATAGCATCGGTCATTGGGCACTGGCCAGCAATGGCCCGGCGCATTGGTTTAATCGAGTTACCCAATTTGCCAATCTCGGCATTGCCGATGACGAGCCGGGCATGACGGCGCTACGGCCAAGCTCCACCTACACGCCGGCCTTCTATGGCGTTGCGACCAGCGGAACCGTCTCGACGGGAACGCGCGGGCCACTTGGCGAAAGCATCATTCTTGCGGATGGCGCGTCCCTAGCGTTCACTGGAGCTTATGAACAGATCGATGTCCACTACACCCGGGACGCCGGTCAAGGTTCGCTTGCCTTCGCTTTCGACGGTGGCGCGGCGTACAAGACCGTCAATGCTGCCGGCGCTCTGGCGCTCGATCAATATTCCGGCCCGTCGATGACGGGGCAGACCGTCAGCGGCAATTACACACTGACGGCGATAGGCGGCCCTGTCGAAATTACCGGGCTTATCCGTCTTGGAGTTAAGGCGCCGGGATCACGCCCTCGACTGCGCTCACTGCGCGCCGCGCATGGGAGCTATACTTTCGCGTCATTTAATACGGCGCGTCTTACCTCGGCAATCGTTCAAGCGAGCTATGCTGGCGGCAAGATCGTTCCGATTCTCGCACTTGGCATCAACGACAGTTTTGGTACCGCGCCGGCTACGATTTCCACCAACATCGCTGCGGTGCTTAATACGCTGGAGGCAGCTGCCGCACCTCGCATCCTTGCGATGCCGCCGACCCGCCCGTCTTCGGCCTGGAATGGTAGCTACACTGGCGGGCGGACTTACGACGCGGCGCTTGGCGCTATCCGCCAGACATACCGGTCACGAAACGTGCTGACGATCCCGATTGATGGTTTCGATTATATCGACGCTGGAGCCTATCAAGAGGGGCTTCACTTCAACGACGTCGGTCATGACAGCAACGCCTTGCGCTTCATCGAATATGTCGCGGAGAGAGGATAGGCAAATGGCACAGGCAATTCAGCACAAGGGTGAGACGGTAGCCAAACTCCGGGAAGGCGAGGAGTGGGTCGTTGTCGGCACCAAGATCGAGCGGCATGGGCTACCTCACGTCGACACTGTACATATCGGACGAGCTGCATCCGAATGCAGCCTGCGCCATGCCACCTATGACGCCGAATGCCTGCGTCAAATGGTGCGTCGGGGTCTCTTCGATGCCTAGACTGAAATGGTGGCGTGTGGCAGATGTTCGCAAATGCGTATCCACCATTCTCGCTGTTCGCCGCCGCTTTTCGTCTTGGATCGCCACAGGCGCCGCAAGGGAGAATGCCGTCATCGGGCCGCGCACGAAGTTCGGTGCCGGGGCGGAGATCTTCAACATTCATGGCGACAAGTCCCGGGTCTCAATCGGCGCGGACAGCCATCTGGACGGACATCTGCAGGTCTTTGCCCATGAGGGCCGGATCAATATCGATGACTGGTTCTACCTTGGTCCAGGCTCGACGATTTGGTCATCGGATCCGGTGGGGATCAAGATCGGCAAACATGTCCACGTCTCGTGGGGGGTGGCGATCCACGATACCAACTCGCATCCCATGGACCCGCAGAAGCGTTTTGCGCAGATGCAGGCCATCTTTCGCGAAGGCCATCCGCGCGTCGACCCAGGCATCCGCTCAGCACCGATCACAATCGGAGATGATGTCTGGATCGGCAACAGTGCCATGATAATGAAGGGTGTCACGATCGGCGACCGGGCGATAATTTCAGCCGGCTCAATCGTACGGTCGGACGTTCCGGCCGACGCTTTGGTGCGGCCGGACCGCGACCTGGTGAAATGAAATGATGCCTTCGCTCATCAATGAGCGTCGTCCCATCATAGAGCGCCAACCATTCGCTTGCGCCAAGGCGCGGGCGAATGGCAACGGCTAATGACGGCTGTCTTGCGGCTTGTTGTGAGGCTGGCTGTTCGACCACCAGACAAAATACAGCGAACCCACCTTCATGACCGGCACGCGGCGCTCGCGTCCGCGCCCCCGCAATTCGCGATAGACTTTTACCTTCAAGGTGCCGCCCGGCAGTTTGATGCGCACGCCCATCGGTTCAACTCCGCTGTGCAATTCAATGATGATGTGCGATGCAGCAATTAGAGAACTTCCCCAGCCGAAGAGTCAACCGCCGATGCGCGCGTTTGTTGGCTTGACCGGAAGGGTTCAAGCGCAGCCGCCCGAGGACGGCTTTTTTCGGGCCGTCAAGGCGCTGCCTGAGATCGGTTTGGATCGTCGTCGGGCTGGTCGTTCAACGGACGCGGCCGGTTCGACCACCAGCTGAAATACAGCGAGCCCAGCTTCAGAACCGGGATGCGGCGGGCGCGCTCACGCTCGCGCAACTCCCGATACACCTTCATCTTCAAGGTGCCGCCCGGCAACCTGATACGCACTGCCATTGCTCCCAACCCCCGTTGTGCAATGCAGCGACTTAGAGAGCTTCCGTGGCGGAAGAGTCAAGGGCTGATCGTTGATTATCTCTGCGGCTGTTTTCCGGGACCGGCTTGAGCGGGAGAATGGTGAATGGTGAATGGTAGTAGTGAGTAGTGAGTAGTGAGTAGTGAGTAGTGAGTAGTGAGTAGTGAGTAGAGCACCTTCTTCACTATTCACTATTCACTATTCACCCACTCCCTTTGGCGGGCGTCCGGACGGACGATCCGAAATGCTGCTCGGCCACCAGACGATGAAATAGTCTCCAAGCCGCCAGACCGGGACCTGGCGCTTCTGCTCGCGGCGACGCAGCTCGTCCTTTTTCTTGATCTTCAGTGTCCCGCCCGGAAGCCTGATCCTGATTGTCACGCGCCCTCCGCACCTGTTCCCATGGGGTATGAACGGTTCATGGGAGCAGTTTATTCCGGCTAAGCGGTTTCCATCCCGATGGCAAGACGGATCGAGCTGTTCTCAACTGGTCAATGCCGTCAGTTGAAGAAATTCGCCATGCCCTGGAAGGCCAGGAACGCATAGACGATCGGCCCGGCAATCAGCCCGCAATAGAGGCACAGGATCACCGCCAGCGCGACAAGCAGCGGCTTGTCGCGGCCGACCGCGCAGAGCTCGGCCGTCACCGTCCAGCGCGCCGTTCCTTCGTCTTGCGACATCGGCAAATCCCCACAGTTTGGGGCCATTTCACACAATCGCCTGCAAACATCAACCGGGCGCCTGCAAACATCAACCGGGCGCCTGCAAACATCAAGCTGGCGCCTGCAAACATCAACCTGGGAAAGGACCAAGACCATGGACATGACGTTCAAGGGCGCCGCCAGGCGCCTCGACGATCTCGATCTGCCAAAACTTGGCGCCAGCATCGGCGTCGGCGAAGACGAGATCCACGCCTTTCTCGATGTCGAAACCAGCGGGCATGGCTTCGACGCCCAGGGCCGGCCGGTGATCCTGTTCGAGCCGCATGTGTTTTACCGCAATCTCGCGGGCGCGGCTCGGGCAAAGGCGGTAGCGGCCGGCCTTGCCTATGCCAAATGGGGCGAAAAGCCTTATCCCCGCGACAGCTATCCGCGCCTGAAAGCCGCCTGCGCCATCGACGAGACGGCGGCGCTCAGATCGGCGTCATGGGGGCTCGGCCAGGTCCTCGGCGAGAATTTCAGGGCGGCCGGCTTCCCCACCGTGCAGGCGATGGTCGAAGCCATGATGGCGGACGAGGCGCTGCAGCTGGCGGCGGCTGTCAATTTCATCGCCGCCAACCGGCTCGACGGCAAATTGCGCAAGCATGACTGGGCCGGCTTCGCCAGGGGCTACAACGGCGCATCCTATGCGAAGAACGCCTACGATATCCGGCTTGCCGAGGCGTTCCGCAAATGGTCCGGGATCAGGGACACGCCGCCCGCTACGCAGCCTCCGGCGCCGGTTCCGATCCCGCAGCCGCCGCAACCGAAGGGTTTCACGCCCGCCAAGGCACAGCCGGGCAAAGCCGGAGTGCGGCGCGGACCGTTTTCCGGACCGTTTTCCGGATCGTTGTCCGGATTATGGGCCGCAGTGCTGGCTCCGTTGGTCGCCGCAATTCTCTCCCTGTTTCGAAAGGTAAAGCCATGACCTGGTTCAATACCAACGCCGCGCACAATCTGATCAATGTGCTGATCCTGCTGCTCACCGGCCTGGTCGGCTTCGACTGGACGCTGTTCGGCATCGACGCCGCCCTGGCGCTAAAAATCACCGGGGTGCTGGCCCTGCTTAAGATCCTGATCAATGTCGTGCGCGACGGCGTCGCCGGCCTCGTCAGAAACCAGCCTGCCGTGGAGGGCACTTGAGATGTGGGTGCTTTCCATGCTGGGCGCGCTCGCCGGCAACACGACGATCTTGGCGATTTTTGCCGCGCTCGTCGGCGGCATCGGCCTGTTTGTCGCCGGCGGTCGGGCCAACAAGGATGCGGCCAGGCGAGCGGCGGAAAAACTCGTTGCCGTCGAGGAGCGCCTCGAAATGGACCGCGAGGCGACCGATGCCGAACGCGCGGCGCGCGACCTGCCGGACGAAGCCGCACGGCGGGAGGCGATGCGATGGTCAAAGCGCTGATGCTGCTGCCCAATAGCCTGCTGTTTGGGTGCCTGTTGCCCAAGTGCCTGCTGTTTGGCGGCCTGCTGCTCGCCGGGTGCACAACGCCGGTTTCGCCGGCGCGCCAGGTCTGGTGCGACCACAACCAGCCGCGCCGTGCGTCCGCCGCCGTCGTCGCCGCCATGACGCGGCCGGAGCTCGACGAAATGAATGCCTACAACGGCAAGGGCGCCAGATGGTGCGGGTGGAAGCCATGATACAGGAACTTCTCGACGCGCTCGGCATCAAGGCGCCGGTGGTGGTCGCCGGCCTTTCCGGCGGGATTTTGCGAGCCCTGTCGCGCCACCGCTACAAGGTTCGCGAGATGGTGGCGTCGCCGATCTGCGGCGCGCTGGCGGCGGCCTACCTGACGCTCCCCGTGGTGCTCTATATCCGCGCCGGCCTGGCGATTCCAGCCAACGACGACACCACGACGCTGGCCGCGGCGTTTCTCATCGGCGTCTCGGCGATGTGGATCTCGGACATCGTCTTCGAGGTGGTGGTCAGGCGGTTCAAGCCGGAGAAGGAGGAGTGGCCCGAGAAGAAGGAGTGAGATCGCGGCTGTCTTGTTGCGCCGCAGTAGCACTCTTGCGGGAGACGCTGGTAAAGGTGGGGTGAAGGTGCGGAACCACGGGCGAAGCTGCGCGTTAGGCACGACCTTTGCGAGGATGCAGCATGCCAGCTCGCCCAATCGTCGCGACAGCCGCAGCGATCCTGATCGCCGCGACAAGCATGGCTCACGCCCGGCCGGATACGCGCGCCATGACATGCGAACAGACGCAGCTTCTGATCCAGAGCCGGCGCGCGGTGGTGCTGACCACCGGCCGCAACACCTATGACCGCTATGTCCGTCGGTTCGGCAATGAATGCGACTGGCCCGAAGTGCCTGTCGCCGCCTATGTCGGGACGCTTGACGGTCAATGCCGGGTCCATCGATGCGAGGAACCGGTGTTCGATTTCCCGGACTAGGAGTGCTGTTGCATGCAGAACCTTTGATCGCCGAGGGACAGCGCCCCCCTCTGTCCTGCCGGACATCTCCCCCACAAGGAGGGAGATTGGCCTTCATCAATGATTTCGCCAACCACCAACCTTGCAAAAAGGACGCTGTCCGCGAAGCTGCTAATCTCCCCCCAAGTGGGGGAGATGTCCGGCAGGACAGAGGGGGGCGCGAAGGATCGCTACAGAGCGCTTTATTCTGAACCGCCGCATTCTTCGGCTGATGCGACATATGGACCGCTCTAGAAGCCGAAGAACTGCCAGCCGATGAGGTAGCCAAGCGCGACGACCGCCAGGGGGAACAAGGCCGGCGCCAGCCGGCTCAGGGCGGAGTTGCTTGCCGGCTCCTTTGGAGCGCTTCTTTCGGCGTTTCCGAGGTTCTTGGTCATTCCGCTATAGTAGCAATCGCTGATTAACGATTCCCCAACATGCCGCGCCGGCGCGATGGAGCCGGGCGGCTTGCTGCAGGCGGGAACCAATCGCCGCCAACCGGCTTTGGCAAGGAGGCGATCGTTCGCGCGGAGGCGTTCGACATGAAACCTTTCGCATTGCTGCCAATCACGCTGCTCGGCGCACTGGCGTTGGCGGCGCCGGTTGCCGCCCAGGCGGATAACCAGACACAAGACCAGGCGCCTGCCGGCCACTGCCAGGCGCAGCCGCAGAACGGCCAGCAGCAGCCGCCGCCGCCCGTCAACAACGGTGACAGCAACAGCCTGACCGACACGCTTGACCCCTGCAACGGCGTGCTGCTGCCGCCGCCGACCGGCGATCAGGGCATGGCCGCACCGCCGCCGGACCAAGGCAGGACACCGGTGCTCAAGCCCGGCGAGGTCCCGGCGCAGCCGCCGAAACCATAGATTGGGGGCATTTGCCGGTCTCGCGCCTGACGTGCCGGCGCCGGCAGGGATTTTTTGCCGTAGGGAGCGGAACATTAGTTATCGCTGAATGTTCATTTCGAAGCAGTCGATATCACCCCCCTCCGGTATCGCTGCTGATCGGGCAAAACCGATCGGCCCGCGCGCTTGGGCGACCAAGATCGCGGGCCACTGCCAGCCAACGCGGCGATCAATTAGTCGCCGCTCACGGAACAAGACGGTTTCGTCAAACGTTGGCTTTTGGGCTGAGTCGTCCCGACTGTGGACAGCAGAGCCCGCAAACCAGACAGGAGAAGACGATGAAAATCCACCTTGTTCCTGCCGTCGCCGGGCTGGCTTTGCTGGCCGGTGTCGGCGTCGCCACCGCAGACCAGGTGATTATCACGCCCGCGCAGCAGACGGTCGTCCGCCAATATGTGGAGAGGCACCCGCTGGCGTCGATCAGCCTCCTGGGCGTGGAACTCAACGTCGGTTCCACCTTGCCCGACACGGTTGAACTTCACGAGGTTCCCGACGTCGAATACAGATACGTAGTCGTCGACGATCGCACCGTGCTGGTCGATCCCGGCACCCGCAGGATCGTGCAGGTCATCGACTGACCTTCACCCGCCGCTCTCCCGGGAAGACGCGGGAAGAGCGGCGGCTCGCCGGCAGGCAGCCGGCTGTCGATCGTCTTCGTGGCGGGACGGAAGGAGCCATTTCCATGTTGCCGCATGTCGAATCACGCGATGTGGCCGCATCCGTCGACAAGCTGCTTGCCGAACGGGGCTCTGCCCTGTTGTCGATGAAGGCGTTGATTGCAGCCGTGCGTGAGCAAACCGGAACCGAGCGCTCGGACGCGGATCTGGCGGGGCTGATCACCAAGAAGGCGGCACTCCTCGGGGTCGCGGTCCTGTCCGATTTGGGTGGACCAGACTCAGGCCGACCTGACTCAGGCCGACCCGACTCTGGCCGACCCGATCTGGGCCGAAGCCCCCAAGACGCCGGTCGAAAATTCAGCTAGAAGTTGTCGCTCACCGATTTGAGCCGAGGAGGCAACAGTGACTGATAACAGGCAGGAACGCATTCGCCGGCGGGCTCACGCGATCTGGGAGCAGGCCGGCCGGCCCGACGGCGCGCATCAGCAGCACTGGGACCAGGCCGCGGCCGAGATCGACGGTGGGGAAAGCCGACCCAAAGCCAAGACTGCTCGGCCAAAGGCGCCGGCTCGGCCGAAGGAGCCGGCGGCCGGCAAGGTGACCAGTTCAAAGACTGCCCGGCCGCGCAAGGGCTAGCCGCCATCTGATGTAGTGCTCTACGGCGCCCCCCTCTGTCCTGCCGGACACAGGACAGAGGGGGGCGCCTCGCTCTGCCATCGAAGGTTTCGCACATAACGCTTCGGCCGCGGGACGAAGCACTGTCCCGCGGCCGAAGCGCTGGTCCCGAAATCGATCTCGGCTACTGGCCGCAGTGCCTGTCGTTGACGGTGGGTGAAACCGTGCCGGGAGCCTTGTGCGTGGCATCAGGCATCGCGCCCTGCGGGCTTGGCGGGCAGTTCCGGTCGGCATTGGAATTCGTGCCGTCGGGGCCCGCAATGATGCTGCCGGTAATCCCGGTATCGACCGTATCCGGCTCAGCCAGGGTCGGATCGACCGGGGCCGGGTCGATGACGACGCTCCTGCCGCTGCCGGGAGCCATGCCAGCCTCTGTGTCGGCTGGGTCGGCTGTGCTCTGGGCCATGGCAGAGGTGGCCAGGCCGGCGACGAGCACGGACGCCGCGAGTAACTTCGTAAGCATGGTTTGCCTCCATTTGTCTCCATTTTTTCGGTCGTCGCCGCATCGCGACTACAGAAAAAACCGCTCGGGGGTGGTGAAGGTTCCCATAAAATTCCAGCCTGCGACGAGCCGTCGTGACCAGGAGGGGCCGTCGTGATCAGCAGGGCCCGTGGTGATCGGGAGGGCCGTCGCGACCAGCAGGGCAATCTTGCCCGGGATTCCGGGAACCCAAAGTGCGCCGGCCGCGAGCCGTTGACATGACTTGCCCTATCGCGCTATTGAACAGGACTATACAGGTTTACTGAACAGGTATTCCATGGCGCGTCGCACGACCCTGTCGTCTCCCGGAACCGGCAAGCCGGAACGGATCGCCACCGTCCTCGAGCACGAGATCCGCTCCGGCGTGCTCGGCTTCGGCGACCGCCTGCAGAGCGAGAACGAGCTTGGCCAGCGCTTCTCCGTCAGCCGCAACACCATCCGCAAGGGTCTCGAGGAATTGTCGAGCCGCGGACTGATCACCACCAAGGTCGGCATCGGCTCGTTCGTCACCTTCGACGGCATGCCGGTCGACGATGCCGTCGGCTGGTCGCGGGCACTGGCCAATGCCGGCGCCAATGCCGAGACGCGCACGCTCAGGCTCGAAGTCATGCAGGATGGCGAGCTCGCCGCCATGCTCGGCGTCGAAAGCCCGTTCTTCATCGCCGTCGACCGGGTGCGCTCAAACGCCGATGACGGCCACGCCATCTCGATCGAGCGCAGCCGCCTGCCGCTGTCGCCCGAACTGGAGGACGTGCCGCTGCGCGGCCTGCGCGAGGGATCGCTGCACCAGACGCTGCGCGGCGCGGGGCTTGTCCCCGATCACGGCGAGGAGTGGGTCGATATCGAGATGCTGAGCGCTAAGGACGCGGCCATTCTCGACTGCGCGCCGGGCGCGCCGTTCCTGCGCACGCTGCGCCTGACGCGCGCCGCCGACGGCCGCGCCATCGAATATGTCACCAGCCTGCTCAATCCGGCGCATTTCGCGCTTCACCTGGAGTTCTGAGCATGGAGATGGCCGCGGCGATCGACCGGGCGATGGGTGCGCTTGTCGGCGGGGCGCTGGGCGATGCGCTCGGCATGCCGACGCAGCTTTTGTCGCCGGCCCGCATCGCCGAGCTCTACGGTCCTGTCGAGGGTTTCGTCGCGCCCGCCGCCGACCATCCGGTGTCGAAGGGCCTGGCTGCCGGCACCGTCACCGACGACACCGAACAGGCGCTGCTGCTCGGCCGCATCCTGGTTGCTTCAGGCGACGGCTTCGACCACACGCGCTGGGTCAAGGCGCTGCTCGACTGGGAGCGCGAGGTCAAGGCGCGCGGCAGCTACGATCTGCTCGGACCGTCGACCAAGCGCGCCATCGACGCCATCAATGACGGCGTGCCGGCCGAGGAGGCAGGGCGCAGCGGCGACACCAATGGCGCGGCGATGCGCATCGCGCCGGTCGGCATCATGATGCCGCTGGAGCCGCTCGACGCGCTGGTCGCCAAGGTTGCGGAAACCTGCCGGGCGACGCACAACACCTCGATCGCCATTGCCGCGGCGGCTGCCGTTGCCGCTGCCGTCAGCTGTGGCGTTGCCGGCGGCGATTGGCGCGCCGCCTCGGATCGCGCGGTCGTGGCGGCAAGGCAGGGCGCAGAACGCGGTCATTGGACGACCGGCGGCGATATCGCCGCGCGCATCGACTGGGCGAGGGGCCTGGTTCGCGGCAAGGCCGTCACCGACGGCATCCGGCTGATCGTCGACCTGGTCGGCACCGGCGTCGCCAGCCAGGAATCGGTTCCGGCGGCCTTCGCGGTGCTGGAAATCGCCGGCGGCGATCCCTGGCAGGCGGCCGTCATCAGCGCCAATCTCGGCGGCGACACCGACACGATCGGCGCCATCGCGGCCGGCATGGCAGGCGCCTGCGCCGGCTTTCGCCGATTGCCAAGGGAATACATCGCCCAGCTCAAGGGCCTCGACATCGCGCAGGTGCGCGGGCTCGCCGCCGACCTGGTCGCGGCGCGGATGGCGAAAAGTGGTTCAGGCAAGGACGCGGCGGCATGAGCGGAGCTCAGCCTGACATGAGCGGAGCTCAGCCTGACATGAGCGGAGCTCAGCCTGACATGAGCGGAGCTGAGCCTGACATGAGCGGAGCTCAGCCTGACATGAGCCGGCGTCTTGTCCATGTCGGCAGCGCGGTGGTCGACCATGTCTACCGCATCGACGCCCTGCCTGAGCCCGGCACCGAAAAGACCGCATCGAGCTTTGCCCAGGTCGCCGGCGGCGGCTTCAACATGATGGTCGCGGCCAGCCGCACCGGCATGAAGGTCGTCTTCGGCGGCCAGCTCGGCAGCGGACCGAATGGCGACTTCCTGCGCGCCGCCTTTGCCGCCGAAGGCATCGCAACGCTGACCCCGCCATCGCCTGATATGGACAGCGGCAATTGCGTCGCCATGATCAGCGGTGACGCTGAGCGCACCTTCGTGTCATGGCCTGGCGCCGAGAGTGTGCTCAGCCTCGGCATGATGGCGCCTGTCCGCGTTGCGCCTGATGATTGGGTGTTCGCCTCCGGCTACACGCTGAGCTATCCCGGCAGCCGCGACGCGCTGGCCGACTGGATCGAGGCGCTGCCGGCGGAGATCGCCCTTGTCTTCGATCCGACGCCTGTCGTCTCGGACATTCCGCGCGCCATTCTCGACCGGGTGCTGGCGCGCACGAACTGGTTGAGCTGCAACACCGTCGAAGCGGCCGAGATCGCCGGCCGCGGCGATGTCGAGGCCATCGCCGCCCGGCTGCTGGCCAGCCACTGCCCGAGCGCCGAGGCGGTCGTCATCCGCGCCGGAGCAAAAGGTTGTTTCGTGCGGCTGGCGGATGGCGGCGCCAAGGCCATACAAGGTTTCAACGTCGCCGCCGTCGATACCAACGGCGCCGGCGACACCCATATCGGCGCCTTCGTCAGCGCGCTGTCGCGCGGCGTGCCGCCGTTCGAAGCGGCGGGCTACGCCAATGCGGCGGCAGCGCTCTCGGTCACCCGCCATGGCGGGTCGTCGGCGCCGACCGCCCACGAGATCCAGGCATTCCTCAGCCATGACGATCGATCCGCGCATGGCGGCAGGCAAGAGGCCCATTTCCGACAGCAAAAATGACTTAAACAAGCTCGCCAACCGGGCAAACAATGAGAGGAACGAACATGCGCATGCCCAAACTGACTGCTTTTCTGACGGCAACCGCCGTCTTCGCTTCCGCACTGGTCGCCAGCGCCGACGAGGTGCATGTGCTCAACTGGAAGGGCTACGGCGCCGACGAGCCTTGGGCCATTGCCGCCTTCGAGAAGGCGACCGGCAACAAGGTCGTCAACGACTTTTTCAATTCCGAACAGGAAATGCTGACCAAGCTCAGGACCAATCCCGGGCTCTACGACGTTGTCATGATCAACGCCGCCTTCAACGACCAGGCGATGGCGGAAAAGCTGATCCAGCCGATCGACGTCTCGAAAATCCCCAACTATGCCGACATCAGCGCGGACAAGGCAGGCTCGCCGATGCTCGCCCGCGACGGCAAGGTCTATGGCGTGCCATGGGTGTGGGGCTTGACTGCGCTCGCCATCAACGAGAAAGCCTTCGAGACGCCGCCGACCAGCATCGCCGAGATGTGGAACGAGGCGCATAAGGGCCGCGTCACCATCCGCGACGACGCGGTCGAGGCGGTCCAGTTCGGCGCCATCGCCACCGGCCAGAACATCAACGACATCAAGGATATGGAAGCTGTCAAGGCGAAGCTGACCTCGCTGATGCCGCAGATCAAGACGTTCTGGAGTTCGGAAAACGACTGGAACCAGGTGGTCGCCTCCAATCAGATCGACATCGGCACTTATTGGAGCGGCTCGGCCGACCGCGCCAAGACGCATTTCAAGCTGCCGGTCTCGCTGGTCATTCCCAGGGAAGGCGCCGTCGCCTGGCTCGACGCCTTTTCCATTCCGGTCGGCGCCAAGAATGTCGCCGGCGCCGAGGCCTTCATCAACACCATGATCGACCCGAAGTTCTACGTCGAATGGGTCACCAAGGTCGGCGCGCCGGTGTCGGCCAACGCCAAGGCGGTCGCCGCCCTTCCCGAAGACGCCTTCAACCGCAAGGTGATGGGCGACCCCGACGTCGCCAAGCGCATCCAGTTCCAGGCGCCGATCAGCGACGCGCAGCGCGAGGCTTATCTGGCGCTGTGGCAGGAACTGAAGGTCAATGTGAAATAGCGGAAAGCTTTTCGGGAGGAGCATATGGCAGGACAGGTCGCGACCGGTGCGAGGAGCGGATTGCGATCGGCTTTGCCCCTGCTTGTGCCCGCCTATCTCTGGCTGACGGTGGCGATCTTCTTGCCGCTGTCGGCCATGGTGTTCTTCTCCTTCATGACCGAGCTGCCGCTGTCGGGAAAGGCGTGGTCGTTCACGCTGGACAATTATGCCACCTTCTTTGCGCAAGGCCTCTACCGGACGCTGCTGCTGGCCTCGCTCAGGCTCGGGCTCGAGGTGACGCTGTGGTGCGTCGTCATCGGCTATCCGGCGGCCTATGTGCTGGCCAAGGTGTTTAGGGGACGCAGCCGCGAGGCGATCTTCCTGCTCGTCATCCTGCCGTTCTGGTCGAACGGGCTGGTGCGCATCTTCTCCTGGGCGATGGTGCTGCGCGAAGGCGGCATTCTCGACACCGCACTCAACGCCGTGCTGCCGTTCAAGATCAACATCGACCTGATGTATTCCTATCCGGCCGTCATCATCGGCCTGGTCCACTCCTACGTGCCCTACATGGTGCTGACCTGTTATCTGACGCTGCAGGCCATCGACGATTCGCTGATCGAGGCGGGCCGCTCGCTCGGCGCCTCGCGGCTGCAGATGCTGAAACGGGTGATCATTCCGCTGTCGATGCCGGGGCTGGTCGCCGGAGCGGCGCTGATCTTCGTTCCCGTCGTCGGCTCCTTCATGGAACCGCGTATCCTCGGTGGCCGCACCGGCACTTTCTACGGCACGATCATCGAGGACCAGTTCGTCGCCGTGTTCAACTGGCCGCTGGGTGCGGCGCTGTCCTTCATCCTGCTGGCCGTCGTGCTGGTCATCCTGGCATTGGCGTCGCCGGTGTTGAAGAGGGCCGCGTGATGGCGACGACGCGTATCCTGGAATGGTGTGGGCGCCTCTACATCTGGCTGCTGCTCGCCTTCCTCTACCTCCCGATCATCATCATGGCGCTGATGTCGTTCAACGTCTCGCCCTTCTACCAGTTGCCGTTCGAATGGACGACCGAGTGGTACGCGTCGTTGTGGCAGAACGACCAGCTGATCTCGGCCACCTGGAACAGCATGGAGATCGCCATCATCACCACCATCATCGCCACGGTGCTCGGCTCGGCGGCATCGCTGGCGCTCTATCGCCATGAATTTCGCGGCAAGAAAGTCCTGCAAGCGCTGCTGTTTCCACCGATCGCCATTCCGTGGCTGATCACCGGCACGGCGATGCTGATCTTCTTCTTCGGCGTCGGCATCGGGCGGGGGCTGTTCGCGATCCTGCTCGGCCATGTGGCGCTGGCGCTGCCCTATGTCATCGTCGTCGTCTCGGCCCGGCTGCAGACCTTTGCGCCGGAGCTGGAAGAGGCGGCGCGATCGCTCGGCGCCAACCAGTGGCAGGTGACTTCGCGGGTGACGCTGCCCTGGATCATGCCGGGCGTCATCGCCGGCGGGCTGTTCGCCTTCGCCGTGTCGTTCGACCAGTTCGTGGTCTCGTACTTCCTGTCGACGCCGGGCCAGACGACCTTGCCGGTCGAGATCTACGCCGCGATCCGCAAGGGTTTCACGCCGGAGATCAATGCCGTCTCGACGATCATCATCGTCGTCTCGATGGCGCTGATGCTGCTCACGGCAAAATTCTTCAAATTCGGCGGAGAGAAATAATGGCCGGCGTGCAGGTAGCGAATTTGTCGCGCAATTTTGGCGCGCACAAGGCGCTGGACGATGTCTCGATCGATTTCGCCGACGGCGGTTTCTATGCGCTGCTCGGGCCGTCGGGCAGCGGCAAGACCACGCTCCTGCGCCAGATCGCCGGCTTCGATTTCCCCGACACCGGCCGCATCGCGATCGGCGGCGAGAGCGTCGAGCGGGTGCCGGTCGAGAAGCGGCGCATCGGCATGGTGTTCCAGAACTATGCGCTGTTTCCCAACATGAGCGTCGCCGACAATGTCGCCTTCGGCCTGTCGGTGCGCGGGCAAGCCAAGGCAACGATAGCCAGCGAGGTGCAGCGCGCGCTCGACCTGGTGCAACTCGGCAAGCTCGGCGGCCGCCGCCCGCACCAGCTGTCGGGCGGCCAGCGCCAGCGCGTCGCGCTCGCCCGCGCCATCGTCACCAAGCCGCGCGTGCTTCTGCTCGACGAGCCGCTCGGCGCGCTCGACAAGGCGCTGCGCGTCGACATGCAGATCGAGCTGAAACGCATCCAGCGCGAGATCGGCATCACCACCATCTTCGTCACCCACGACCAGGAAGAAGCGCTGACGATGAGCGACCGCATCGGCATCCTGCGTGACGGCAGGCTGGTGCAGGAGGGGCCGCCCGAGGAGATCTACGATAGGCCGAAGAGCGAGTTCGCCGCCACCTTCCTCGGCGACGCCAACATTTTTCGCGGCGAGACCACCGGCGCCGGCATCCGGCTGCCGGACGGCACGGCGATCGCCGCCGCGGCAGGCGCGACGCTTGCCGCCGGCGACAGGGCCAGCTGCGCGGTGCGGCCCGAACGCATCCGCATTGCTACCGATTCAGGGACGTCCGATCCGAACGCCAATATGCTGCGCGGCCAGGTATCCAAGCGCATCTTCGCCGGCAGCAACAGCACCTATTTCGTCGATCGCGACGGGCAAACGCTCAAGGTCATCGTGCAGAACACCGGCGTTGAAAGGTTGGCGGAGGGGCAAGAAGTGGTGCTGCGCTGGTCGCCGGAGAGCACGGTGCTGATCGCGGCCGGCTAGTAAAAGCTGGCGATCCGTCCCACCTGTCCCGCTGTCTGTCGAGCAAAATGGGGCGCCGGAGCATGCCGATGACGCTTGAACTCAGTGCGGGCGACCAGTCGATGCTCGACGGCGAGCACGGCCCGGCCGTGGCCGCAGCGATGAAGATACTGGTCGCCTTTTCCAACGCCGTCGGCGCGCGCAAATTGTTGGACATTGCCGGGGCGCATATCGACGGCTGCCTCTATCACGGCCAGGCCAGCCTCGATTTCGTCGAAAGGCTGGTCGAGGGCGGCGGCCGCGTTCGGGTGCCGACGACACTCAATGTCGGTTCCTTCGACCTCATCCATCCCGGGCTGGTGAAGATGCCGCCGGCGCAAGAAGTGCCGGCGCGGCGGCTGATGAAGGCGCATCTAAAACTCGGCTGCCAGGCGACCTTCACCTGCGCGCCCTATCAGACGCGGTTCCGGCCGGGCTTTGGCGAGCAGATCGCCTGGGGCGAGTCCAACGCCATCGTCTTTGCCAATTCGGTGATCGGCGCGCGCACCAATCGCTATGGCGATTTCATCGATCTGTGCTGCGCGATGACCGGGCGCGCGCCGGCCTGGGGACTGCATCTCAGCGAAAACCGGCGCGGCCAGATCCTGTTCGAGCTGAGCGGTTCTTTCGAACCTGCCGATGCCCTGTTCGTCGGCGTCGGGCTTATTGTCGGTCAAAGGAGCGGCGACCGTATTCCTGTGATATCGGGCCTGCCGCAGCCGCGCGACGAGGATCAGTTGAAGGCGCTTGGCGCGGCGGCGGCAACGACGGGTGCAGTGGCGCTGTTTCATGCGGTCGGCATCACGCCGGAAGCAAGGACGCTCGACGAGGCATTTCGCGGCGTGGCGCCGGAAGCGACGATCCGGATCTGTCGTGCCGACATCGACCAGGCGCTGGCGAAACTGTCGAGCGTCCCCGACGGCGCGCCGCTTGCAGCGGTGTCGCTCGGCACGCCGCATTTTTCCCATGACGAGTGGATGCGCCTGCTGGCGATGCTGCGCGAGGTGGTACCGGGCAGGGGCATCCCGATCTACGTCAACACCGGGCGCGCCACTTTCAAGAGATTGCAGGACGAGGGCGAGCTGAATGATGCGCAAAAGTTCAACCTCATTCCGGTTACGGATACCTGCACCTATGTCACCTCTGTGCTCGAGCGTCTCGACGGCGTGGTGATGACCAATTCCGGCAAATGGGCGCATTACGCGCCGGGCAATATCGGCGTGTCGGTGGCCTTCGGCGACCTGGAAGACTGCGTTCGCTCGGCCGCTGCCGGGCGCGTCGTGCGAGGCGCGCGATGAGCCAACAGGACAGTCGAGCGCTGAACAGAGTTGGCACGTTCCAGCATGCAGGCGAGGCGCAGGGATCGGCGCTGGTATTGTTGGATGCGCTCAGCTTCTGGGGTGGCGTCGATGCCGAAACGGGCGACATCATCGATCGGTCGCACCCGGGCGGCAACGTCGCCGGCAAGATCCTGGTGATGGCATCCGGGCGGGGGTCGTCGTCCTCGTCGTCGGTCCTGGCAGAGGCGATCCGCCGGGGCACGGCGCCGGCCGGCATCATCCTGCAGCGGCCCGATCCGATCCTGGCCGTCGGCGCCATCGTCGCCGAGTTCCTCTACGAAATCAGCATGCCGCTGGTCGTCTGCGACATATCGGGCATTGTCTCCGGCGACCGGATCGCGATCGGCATGGCTGAGGGCGCGCAAGCGATGGTGAGCAGAATCTAGGCCCGTGTTGACAGTGCCACAGGCCGTTCAGATCTCCGGGATGCTCTCCCTAAAAATCACCTGCAGCCTCGGCTGGTGGAGTTCGTAGGGCAAGCCCCTGATCGCGTGGGTCAAGGTGTTGAGCGCTTCGCGGGCCTCGACGCGCGGGTTCTGGTCGATCACTGCATCGAGCGTGCCGTCGAGCAAAAGCTCCTTGGTGCCTTCCGTCACTTCATGGCCGAGAAACACGGTCGACAGCGCCCGCCCTCGCTCCTTGAGCGCGCGGGCGATGCCGGTGTTGCCGGCGCCGACATTGTAGATCGCGGCCAGGTCCGGATGCCGGTCCAGCAGGGCGGAGGCCTCCGCATAGGCCTTTTCCCGGTCGTCGAGCATCTCGCGCATCTCGACGATCTGCAGATTGGGCGATTCTTCCGTCAATATGTGGCGGAACCCCATCTCGCGTTCCTCATGGCCGCGATAGGAGAGCGAGCCGGCGAACAGCGCGACCTTGCCCGGACGCTCAGCGCCCATGAAGCGGTTGAGCAGATAGCCGGCGAGCCGGCCGGCGGCGCGGTTGTCGATGCCGATATAGGCGACCCTCGGCACGTGCAGGATGTCGGACGCTATGGTGACGACATTGACGCCGCTGGCCGACAGCGAACGGATCGCCTCGCGGACCGTCGGGTGATCGAGCGCGATGACGCCGACGCCCTGCGTCTGGCCGCGCAATTCCTGCAGCAGGCGGGCCAGCCGGTCGGGATTGAAGCCTTCGATCGTGGCGACGCGAACATCGAGGTCTGGCCGCGATTGCGCCTGCGTCTCGATGTGCCGGTGCAGCATCTTGATGAAGGAATTGGTGCCGGCGGGCAGGGCGAAGTCGAGCCGTATGACATCACCGGACAGCGCGTGGCGCGGGGTCGGGCTGTTCGAATTCTCAGCGATGTAGCCCAGCCGCTGCGCTGTCTCCAGCACGACCTCGCGGGTGCGCGCCCTGACCCCGGCGCGGTTGTTGAGCACACGATCGACCGTCGCGGCTGAAACGCCGGCTTCCCGGGCTATGTCTGTCAGGGTGGACCGCACAGTCGATCACCTCACTGCTTGCGCGCTACCGCGCATCAAAATCGCGCGCTCAATGGTTCGAATGCCGGACGACTGCTTCATGCCATCCGCGATTCTGATGGGAAATGATGTATCCGGCCTTAGCCGATGCGCAAGCCGGCGCTACACCAAATCGTCGAGCCGCGCCGAAACGGTCGGTGCTGCGCACGATGGCCCTCAAACTCAGGCCCCTCAAATTCAAGCAGCGATTGCGGCGTGATGATCTCGGTCGACTGCATTTTCCCTCTCTTTGCGATGTTATGAGTTGTTTTGAGTATTTATGATGTTGACAGCCTTCCCATACTGCCGTCAATATCCATCATGAGGGCCGTGGAGGAACAAGGCCCCCGAGGGAGGAGTTCCAATGTCTGATATGATCCGCATGTCGCGGCGCCGTCTGCTGGCGTCCGGTGGAAAGGCGGCCGTGCTTGTTGCCGCCGCAGGTATCGCGCCGAAATTCATCCGCCCCAGCCGCGCCTATGCGGCCGATGCGCTGGCGCCGGGCATGATCGGCGGCCCGACCGGCTTCGACGGCTCGGAGCGCTATCAGTATGGTCCCGACACGCCGGAAGGCCGCGCCATCGAGGCGGCCAAGGCGATGAGGGGGGCCGGCAAGGCGCCGGCCAAGATCGTGCTTGGCCTGTCCGACGGCTCGATCGGCCAGCTGACGCAGCCATTTCCCGCCGGCGCGCCCTCGATCAAGGATCTGTGGGAGAAAGAAACCGGCATTCCGCTCGAGATCGTCGGCGTATCGAACGGCCAGGAATTCACCAAGACGATGCAGGACATCTCCACCAAGGGTGGGGCCTATGACATCTACGCGGTGGAATGGAACCGTCTCGGCGATCTCGCCGAAACCGGCGGCATCCTGAAGCTCGACGACTTCGTCGCCCAGTACAAGCCGGAATGGGACGACCCCGAGCGCGGCTATGTCGACGGCGCCAAGGGCGTCTCGCTGCTCAACCAGTATCGCGGCTCGACCTATGGCGTGTCGCTGGACGGCGATTTCCAGACCTGGGTCTATCGCACCGATCTGTTCGGCGACGCGGCCGAGAAGAAGGCCTTCTCCGACAAGCATGGCTATGAACTGGCGCCGCCGAAGACCTGGAAGCAGCATGACGAGATCGCCGCCTTCTTCCATCGCCCGGACAAGGGTCTGTTCGGTTCGACCGATCTGCGCAACCAGGGCTGGGGCTACACCAATTGGTATCAGCGTTATGTTTCAATGGCTTCGCCCAATCAGTTCCTGTTCGACGATACCGGCAGGCCGCTGATCAATTCGCAGCAAGGCATTGCCGCTGTTAACGAGTACATCGCCTCGCTGGTCCATCATTCGCCGGACGCGATCTCGTGGGGCTGGCCGGAGCAGTACGGCAATTTTGCCAAGGGCGGCGCCGCGATGACCTGCGCCTTCTCCAACCTGCCGAAATTTTTGGACAATGCCGGCAACAAGGATTCAGCTGTCACCGGCAAGATCGGCTCGATGCTGCCGCCCGGCCGCGAGATCGACGGCAAGCTGATCAGCCGCTCGGTGCTGTGGCTCAATCTGTCGGCCTCGGTCTCGTCGCAGGCCAAGAACCCGGAGGCCTGCTACCTGTTCCTGCAGTGGCTGGGTTCGAGCCGTATCTATGCCTGGATGACCGCCAATCCGGGCGGCTATTTCGATCCGTTCCGGTTGTCGGATTTCTCCGACCCGCTGGTCCGCCAGACCTATCACGCCTACCACATGGATGTGGTGCGCGAGACGGTCGCCCGCACCGTCCCGACCATCAACTATCCCGGCGCCACCGCCTTCCACAACGCGCTGGACGAGAACCTCGTCGCCGCACTGACCAAGGCCAAGACCGCCGAGCAGGCGATGGCCGACACCGAGGTCGAATGGAAGAAGATCGCCCGCCGCACCGGCGAGGAGAAGCTTCTCGAAGCCATCAAGACCAACAAGGAGGCCTGGCCCACCGTTCTCGATCCGGTCAGCTGATCCTCCTCCCAGGATCCGAATGGAGGCGAGGAGTTTGCGCTTCGCCCCCGCAAACGACGGTACCAGCAAAGCTGCAAGATGAAGCGTTCCGTTCCCTTCGAAATATTCCGCTATGCAGCGATCCTTGCTGCCATCGCGGTGACGCTGGTGCCGATCCTGTGGATGGTGTCGATGGCCTTCAAGCCGATCGCCGAATGGTCGGCGACCGGCGCCGAGCTGACCTGGTGGCCGAAGGATCCGACGCTCAGCAATTTCCGCTTTGTCTTCGGTGAATCGACCAACAACCTGATCGTCGCGCTCGACCGCACCGCCCTGAAGCCGATCCTGTCGTCGCTGCTGTCGGCCACCTTCGGAACGGCGATCGCCATGTCGGCGGGCACCGCGGCGGCCTACGGGCTGTCGCGCTTCGGCTCTGGCCAGAACCTGCCGCTGGCGCTGATCCAGCTCCGCCTGTTTCCGCCGATGGCGGTGATGACCCCGGTGATGATCATGTGGGCCTTCCTCAACTTCACCGACAGCTGGTGGGGGCTGTCGCTGATCTACGGCATCGTCACGCTGCCCTTTGCGTTCTGGCTGATGAAGACCTTCTTCGACGACATGCCGCGCGAGATCGAGGAAGCGGCGCTGGTCGAGGGCTGCTCGCGGCTGCGCGTCTTCACCCGCATCACGCTGCCGATGATGCGCGCGCCGCTGGCCAGTGCCGCGCTGTTCGTCTTCATCCTCAACTGGTCGGACTATCTGATCGCGCTGCTCCTGACGACGCGCGAATGGGTGACGGTACCGGTCTACATGGCCTCGCTGTCGTCCTCGATGACCGGGCAGCTCTATGGCGCCAAGGCAGCTCTCGGCCTGATCGCCGCGGTGCCGCCTGTCATCATGGGTATCGCCATCCAGCGCCATCTGGTGCGCGGGCTGACCTTCGGGGCGCTCAAGCAATGAGCGCCGCGACTGCCGCAATTTCGGAGCAGGCCCCCATCCCGGAGGACAACAGCCACGCGGCCCACGCAAACCCGGCTTTGCGTGATGAAGGGGCAAAGCTCGGTTTCCGGCTGACCTTGCCGGCGCAGATACTGGTGCTGTTCATCGCGGTCTTCCCGCTCTTGATGCAGCTGTATATCAGCCTGACCGACTGGTCGCCGCTGTCGGGACTCGGCTGGTGGAGCGCTTGGTCGCTGTGGAACAATTTTGCCAACTACACCGACCTTGCCGCCGACGCTCGGTTCTGGAGCGCGTTGAACCGCACCGCCATCGTCATGATCGTCTGCGTGCCGGCGGAATTCCTGCTCGGCCTGGCGCTCGCCACGCTGTTTGCCGACGAGTTTCCGGGCAAGCGGATCTTTTATTCGATCCTGCTGATGCCGATGATGGTGGTGCCGGCGGTGGCCGGCTACATGTTCTTCATGCTGTTCCAGTCGGGCGGCCCGGTCAACGACATCCTGTCGGCGCTATCAGGCTTTCCCGTCACCATCGCCTGGCTGTCGGACCCGACGCTGGCGCTCATCGCCGTCATGGTCGCCGATATCTGGCAGTGGACGCCGCTGATGTTCCTCATCCTGCTTGCCGGCCTGGTCGGCGTGCCCGAAGACCAGATCAAGGCGGCGACGCTGCTCGGCGCCAATCCCTGGCAGCGCTTCGTCACCATCGTGCTGCCGAAGATGAAGACGATCATCATCATCGCGCTGGCGATCCGGGTGATCGAGAACTTCAAGATCTTCGACACGCTCTACATCATGACCGGCGGCGGCCCCGGCGTCGCCACCGAAACCATCTCCGTCTATATCTACAAGCTCACCACCCAGGACCTGATCTGGGGCTATGTCGCGGCGATCGCGCTGGCCATATTGATCGTGCTGTCCATAGCCGCGGTGTTTGCCATGAAGCGCATGGCCCGGGCACGCGAGGTGACGGCATGAGCGCCATCCACCTGCAGAACCTGGTCAAGAAGTTCGGCGACTTCACCGCGCTGAAGACGATGGATCTTGCCATCGCCGACGGCGAGTTCATGGCGCTGCTCGGGCCGTCGGGCTGCGGCAAGTCGACGACGATGAACATGATCGCCGGCATGGAAGAGCCGAGCAGCGGCAAGATCCTGTTCGGCGAGCGCGACATGGAAGGCGTGCCGATGGGCCGGCGTGGCGTCGGCTTCGTCTTCCAGAACTACGCGATCTTCACCCACATGAGCGTGCGGCAGAACCTCGCCTACGGCCCCAAAATGCGCGGCGCGCCAAAGGCCGAGATCGACCGCCGCGTCGGCGCGATTGCCGAGATGCTGCAGCTGACGCCGCTGCTCGACCGCAAAGCCGACCGGCTGTCAGTCAACATATTGCAGCGGGTGGCGATCGGCCGCTCGGCGATCATGGAGCCGGCGATCTTCCTGCTCGACGAGCCGCTGTCCAATGTCGATGCCGCCTTCCGGGCGGTGATGCGGACCGAGCTGAAGCAGCTGCAGCGGCAGTTCCGACAGACCATGGTCTATGTCACCCACGACCAGCTCGAAGCGATGACCATGGCCGACCGCATCGCGGTGATGGACCACGGCGTGCTGCAGCAAGTCGGCACGCCGTTAGAGGTCTACAACAATCCGGCCAACGTTTTCGTCGCCGGCTTCATCGGCGCGCCGGGCATGAACCTGCTGAGGGGCAGGCCGGCGGAAAGCGACCGGGGCCCGGTCATCGACCTCGGCCCGCTCGGTGTCACGCCGCCGCTGCCGGACAATCTCGCCGCGGCGGTGAGGGCCGCGCGCGGAGATGTGCTCTACGGCTTTCGGCCGGAGCAGGTGATTCTCTCAGACCGCGGCCTGTCGATGCAGGTAACGTTCGTCGAGCGCATCGGCGCGCGCACCATCGTCCATCTCGGCCAGGGCGAGAGCGCGGTGAAGGCGGTGTTCGACAATGATGTCGGGCTGGCGATCGGGCAGACAGCAGTCGTCGCGCCGGCCCAGGCGTCGGTGCGCGTGTTCGATGCCGCCACCGGCCTTGCCATGAAGGCGGGCTGAGACCATGGCCGATATCGTCTTCCGCAATGTGACGAAACGCTATGGCGACACGCTCGCCGTCGACGACGCCTCGTTCACTGTCAACGACAATGAGTTCTTCTGCTTCTTCGGCCCGCCGCTATCCGGCAAATCGACGATACTGCGCCTGGTGCTCGGACTGGAAACCCCCGATAGTGGCGAGATCCTGATCGGCGGCCGGCCGGTCAATACGGTGTCGCCAGCCGAGCGCAATGTCGCCATGGTGTTCCAGAACCTTGCGCTGTTTCCGCATATGAGCGCGCGCGACAATGTCCGCTTTCCCCTGGTCGAACGCCGGGTCGCCGAGGCCGATATCGTAAAACGTGTCGATGACGTCGCGGCCAAGCTGCATATCGGTCACATCCTGCACAAGCCGCCGGCGCAGCTTTCGGGCGGCGAGCGGCAGCGCGTGGCGATCGCTCGGGCACTGGTGCGCGACCCCAATGCCTATCTGATGGACGATCCGATCTCGGCGCTCGACGCCAGGCTTCGCGAGGAGACTCGCGTCGAGCTGAAGCGCATCCAGCGCGAGCTCGGCAAGACGCTGATTTATGTCACGCACGACCAGGAAGAGGCGATGTCTGTCGCCGACCGCATCGCCATTCTGGAAAACGGCAGGATCAGGCAGACCGGCGCGCCGGCCGAGATCTATGATCGGCCGGCCAGCACCTATGTCGCGCGGCTGCTCGGTTCGCCGATGATGAACATCTTGAAGTCGGTGCGCGGCGCGGAAGGCATGGAGGCGGCCGAAGGCACGATCCGCATCGCGGACAAGGCCGCGCCGGCCGATGCCGTCGAGATTGGGCTCAGGCCGGAAGACATCAAGGTCCGGCCCTGGCAGGATGGGGAAATATCGGATGATGGAATGTCGGTTGGGCGCGCGGGCCGCCCGGCGCGAGTGTTCGAGGTCGAGCCGCTCGGCGGCTACACCGTCGTGACACTCGCCGCCGGGCAGGCGCG
The DNA here is from genome assembly GCF_055811535.1 of Mesorhizobium sp. WSM4816. Classification (NCBI taxonomy): domain Bacteria; kingdom Pseudomonadati; phylum Pseudomonadota; class Alphaproteobacteria; order Hyphomicrobiales; family Phyllobacteriaceae; genus Mesorhizobium; species Mesorhizobium sp. WSM4816. Next base: position 40,990 of record NZ_JBVVQR010000037.1, read on the forward strand.
TCTGCGGGCAATGCTGCGCGGCCAGCCCGATATCGGGCCGGACGCGATGGTGGCGATATCCTGCGAGCCGGGCAGGGTGCATTATTTTGGGCAAAGCGGGGCAGCGCTGGCACGATGACAGCGGTTCTAAGAAACGAGCTTCGGGAGGATCAGGTGGCTGGCGAAGGAATAGCGGGCAAGGACTTCGAGCCGGACGTTAAAGTCCGCACCAGGGAATACAGGATCGGCTGCGTCGGCGCCGGCATGATCATGGCCGAATGTCACCTTGCGGCCTACCAGGAAGCTGGTTTTCCCGTGGTGGCGATCGCCTCCAGGACCAAGGCCAGCGCCGAGAAAGTCGCCAGGCGCTGGGAGATCCCGACCGTTCACGACACGCCGGAACAATTGATCGAGGACAAAAATGTCGAGATCATCGACCTTGCGTTTCCGCCGGACCAGCAGCCGGCACTGATCCGCCATGCGCTGAAGCAGCAGCATATCAAGGCAATCCTGGCGCAAAAGCCGCTGGCGCTGTCGCTCGATGAAGCGGTCAAACTGCGCGACGAGGCGGCCAGGGCCGGCAAGATCCTCTCGGTCAACCAGAACATGCGCTACGACCAGTCGATGCGGGTGCTGAAGCAGATCATCGACAGCGGCGCGCTCGGTGACATCGTCTTCGCGCAGATCGACATGCATGCGATCCCGCACTGGCAGACGTTTCTCGAGGACTACGACCGGCTGACGCTCGCCAATATGAGCGTCCACCATCTCGATGTGCTGCGTTTTCTGTTCGGCGATCCCGACGAGATCACCACGCTGACGCGCAAGGATCCGCGCACGCGCTTCGACCATTCCGACGGCATCACAGTTTCGACGCTGCGGTTTCCGTCCGGCGTGCTCGCCGTGTCGCTGGAGGATGTCTGGTCCGGCCCTCGCCAGGACGGCTACAAGGACGACCAGCACATCAACTGGCGCGTCGACGGCACCAAGGGCGTCGCCAAGGGCACGATAGGCTGGCCGACGGGTTCGGCCTCGACGCTGACCTATGCCTCGACCGAGACCACCGGCGGCGAATGGGTCACTCCCAACTGGAGCACGATGTGGTTCCCGCACGCCTTCATCGGCGTGATGGAGCAACTCCAGCATGCGGTCAAGACGGGTGAGCGGCCGGCACTTTCCGTCGCCGACAACGTCAATACCATGGCGCTGATCGAAGCCGGCTATCGCTCGATCGACGAGCGCCGCACGGTCAAGCTGTCCGAAATCTCGATAAACCCAATCAACTGAATCGCTTACAGGGAGGATTTCACATCATGATGCAGGCAGGTATCTTCACGGGCTATTTCCCGTACGGCCTCAAGGAAACCGCGCAGAAGATCCGTGCGCTCGATTTCAACACGGTGCAGCTCGACCTGCATTTCAGGGATATCGACCTGTCGGCCGGGCAGATCACCAAGGAAAAGGCCAGGACGGTTCGCGACACCTTCCGCGACCACAACCTGCCGGTGTGCTGCGTGTCGGGCTATACCAACATCATTCATCCGGACATCGGCGAGCGCGAGAGGCGCGTCGGCTATCTCAAGGAGATCATCCGCAATGCGCGCGAATTCGGCACGCCTTACGTGATCTCGGAGACCGGCACCTACAACACCGAATCCGACTGGGTGCACCATCCCAAGAACAAGACCGAGGAAGGTTTTGAGGAATGCCGCAAGATCATCGCCGACCTTGCCCAGACCGCCTACGACCACGGCGCGGTCTTCCTGCTCGAAACCTACGTCAACAATGTCGTCGGCTCGGTCGAGGAGACGGTGAAGATGTTCGCGCAGGTCGATCATCCCGGCCTCGGCCTGTTGATGGATCCGACCAACTATTTCGAAACCCATAACATCGACAGGATGGATCAGATCCTGAACCAGGTATTCGACACCCTGACCGACAAGATCAAAATAGCCCACGCCAAGGACGTCAAGCGCTCGGGCGGCGACAAGTCGGAGAAGCACGCCGATATCGGCGACGAGGACGCGCTGGAAAGCCACACTTTTCGCGGTGTCGGCGAGATCGAGCTGCCGGCGCCCGGCCTCGGTTCGCTGAACTACGACCTCTATCTCAAGCGGCTGTCCGAAAAGCACCCGAACATCCCGGTCATCATCGAGCACCTTTCGGAGGACGACGTGCCGCGCGCCAAGAAATTCCTCGACGAGAAATTCCGCGCCAACGGACTGTGACGGCCACAACAAAGGGAGGAAGAGAATGTTGAAATTCGTATCGAAAATCGCGGCTGCGGCGACCGTGTTCGCCGGTGTTGCACTGGCTGCACCGGCGCTGGCGCAGGATGCTCAGAAGACGTTCTACCTGCTGTCGCATGGCGGCCCGTCGGACGCCTTCTGGATCGACTGGAATGCCGGCGCGACCAAGGCCTGCGACCAGCTCAAGGTGACCTGCAAGATCTCGTTCAGCGGTGGCGACATGGCGGCGCAGAAGGAGGCCTTCAACTCCGCACTTGCCGCCAAGCCGGACGGCATCGCCACCACCTCGGCGCAGCCCGGCCTGTGGACCGAGGAGGTCAAGGCAGTCAAGGCGGCTGGCATCCCGATCGTGTTCTTCAACACCGACGATCCGGCAACCGGCCGGCAGGCCTATGTCGGCGCCGACCTCAGGGAAGCCGGCGTCATCTGGGCGAAATATCTGGTCGACCACAAGATGGTGAAGCGGGGCGACAAGGTGTTCCTGCCGGTCGAGGTGCCGGGCGCCAGCTATCAGCAGCTCGAGACCGAAGGCATCGCCAGCGTCTTCGATCCGCTCGGCATCAAGTACGACGTGGTCGATTGCGGCACCGATCCGGCCGGCATCATCGCCAAGATGACCGACTACATGGTCGCCAACAATCCGCCGGCAATCATCGCGCTCGGCGATTCCGTGGCGGCCAGCGTCAAGCGGGTGTTCGACGGCGCCGGCGTGCCGGCTGGTAAGATCCCGGTCGTCGGCTGGGGCAATTCCAGGGAAACCGCCGAAGCCGTCAAGACCGGCTTCGTCAACGCGGCTGCCTGGCAGTTCCCGTCGGCGCAGGGCTTCATGCCGGTGGCGCTGCTCGGGCTTGCCGCCGCGGGCGAACCGATCGGCTACGATATCCACACTTTCAGCCTCTACGACGCATCGAGCGTCGAACCGATCCTGAAACTCTACGACAAGTGATTGAAACTGACGCCCGCTGCGCAGGCGGCGGGCGTCAAGCTGAGATATGGTCCAAGCAGTCATGACTATCGCCGCAGAACAGGAAATGCCGCGCTCCAAACGCAGGTCGAGCCTGATCCGCTCGCCGCAATTCTCTTCGCTCGTCATCCTGATTGTCTTGCTGGCGGTGTTCGCGATCGCCGATGCGAACTTCCTGTCGCCGCTCAACATCTCCAACATGATGGCGTTCCTGCCCGAACTCGGCATCATCGCGCTCGGCATGACGCTGCTTCTGACGGCGGGCGAATTCGACCTTTCGGTCGGCGCCGTGTTCGGCCTTGCGCCGGTCGTCGTCATGCTGCTGGTGCAGAACGGCGGGTTTGATATCGGCATCGCGCTGCTTGCCGGCCTGCTGCTCTGCATAGCGATCGGCGCCATCAACGGGCTGATCGTCACCAAGATCGGTATCTCCTCCTTCCTGGTGACGCTGTCGATGCTGCTCGTCGTGCGAGGGGCGGCGCTCTACATCACGCAAGGCTTTCCGCTGAAATCCTGGGACCAGCCTGGCTTTTTCGTGACACTGCTGGCCGGCAGCTTCAATATCGGAACGTTCCGTTTCTATACCTCGCTGTGGTGGTTCATCGGCCTGTCGCTGCTGGCGATCTACGTGCTGCACTACGCCAAGCTCGGCAACTGGATCAGCGCCATCGGTTCGAACCGCAACGCTGCGGTTGCGCGCGGCGTGCCGGCCGATGCGGTCAAGGTCTGGCTGTTCATCCTGACCTCAGTGCTGGCGGGCCTGGCCGGCATGATCAGTGCGTTCCGCATCTCGGCCGCCTCGCCGGTAGCCGGCACCGGATACGAGCTCGAAGTGATCGCCATGGTGGTGGTCGGAGGCACGGCGCTGACCGGCGGGCGCGGCACCATCCTGGGCACCATCGTCGGCGCGCTGATGCTGCGCAGCATCCGCAACGGCATCGTGCTGATCGGCGTGCCCGGCCTCGCCTACAATATCTTCGTCGGCGTCATCATCCTTGCCATGCTCATCCTGCACGCTTTGCTGCAGAAGAACGCCGCCAGGAGCTGACCATGGAAGTGCTTCGGCTGCACAATCTGCAAAAATCCTTCGGCAGCGTCCGCGCGCTGAAGAGCGCCTCCTTCACGCTCAACGAGGGCGAGGTGGTGGCCTTGCTCGGCGACAACGGCGCCGGCAAATCCACGTTGATCAAGGCGATCTCCGGCGTCTTCCCCGTCGACCGCGGCGACATCTATGTGCGCGGCCTAAAAGTCTCGATCCGCTCGACGCGCGACGCCATGGATCTCGGCATCGAGACCATTCACCAGGACACGTCGCTGGCGCCGGACCTGAGCATCGCGCGCAACCTCTTTCTCGGTCGCGAGCCGGTCAATCTGAAATGGCTGGGCGTGTTCGCGCCGCTCGACCTCGCCAAATTGCGCGATGCCGCGTCGGCGCTGCTGAAGCGCGTCGGCATCTCGAAAAAACTCGACGCCGATGCGCTGGTCAGCACATTGTCGGGCGGTGAGCGCCAGTCGATCGCCATTTCGCGGGCCATGCAGTTCGCCGCCAAGGTCATCATCCTCGACGAGCCGACCAACAATCTCGGCGTCGAGGAAACGCACGGCGTGCTGCGCTTCGTCAAGGAGGTGCGCGCCGCCGGCCATTCGGTTCTGCTGATCACCCACAACATCCATCACGTCTTCCAGGTCGCCGACCGCATCATCGTCATGCGCCGCGGCGAGATCGTCGCCGAGCAGACAGTCGCTGATACCGACCTGCTGACGGTGGAGAGCATCATCACCGGCGCCGACATGTCGGCCCTGCTCAAGGAGACGAGGGCGAAGTGAAGGAACTGGCCGTCACATGGTAGAGCTTTACGGCAAGACGCTTTCGCGCCGGCAGGTCTCAGAACGGTCCGGCATGCTGTCGCAGTTCGCCGGCGTGCGGCTGATGACGCTTGGCGACGGGGTGGAGCGCGGCATCCGCATGCTCGAATTCCGCACCGGCTCCGGCCTGCGCTTCACCGCGCTGGTCGACCGGGCGCTCGACATCGCCGATTGCGATTTTAGGGGCCAGGCGATCGGCTGGCATTCGCCGAGCGGCTTTCGCCATCCCGGCCTGCACGAATATGAAGGCGAGGAGGGGCTGGCCTGGGCGCGGTCGTTTTCCGGCCTGCTGCTGACCTGCGGCCTTGACCATATATTGTTCATGAACGAGGTCCCCGCCGACAGCTACAATTATCCGCCGAAGAAGACGGTGCGCCATTCGCTGCATGGCCGCGTCAGCACCATCCCGGCGCGATTGACCGGCTATGGCGAGACATGGGACGGCGACCGCTGCGTGCTGTGGGCCGAAGGCATCGTCCAGCAGTCGACGGTGTTCGGCGAGGATCTGCATCTGCTGCGGCGGATCGAGGCCGATGTCGGCGGCAACGAGATCCGGCTTTCGGACCGCGTCGTCAATCACGGTTTTAGCCGCACGCCGCATATGTACTTTTATCACATCAATGTCAGCCATCCGGTGCTCGACGAGGGCTCGCGCTATCTGGCGCCGATCCGCGACGTCGTCTGGGCGGGCCATGCCGGCGAGCGCTATGAAGCGCAGAAGGTCGGCTACCGCACGGCGCCGGCACCGCAACTGGGCTTCACGGAACAGGTCTGGCAGCACGAACTCGGCGCCGACGCCAACGGCGACGTGCCGGTGGCGGTGGTCAACGACCGTCTCGGCCTCGGTCTCGAAATCGTCACGCGCAAGCACCAGTTGCCTTGCGCCTATGAGTGGCAGAATTTCCGGGCTGGGCATTATGCGCTCGGCATCGAGCCGTCGACGCATCATGTACTGGGCAATCTGGCAGCGCGCGAACGCGGCGAGATGATCTGGCTGGAGCACGGCGAAAGCCGCTCCTACAATGCGGTGTTTCGGGTTCTCGACGGCGCCGCCGAGATCGCCGGCGCCGAGACCCGGATCGCAGCGATTGCCAGGCAGCCGCGGGAGGATTATCCGCGGCCATCGGGTCATTTTCCTGTTCTCGGAGGCAGGTCGTGACAATGACGAAGGCGATGCGAAACACCAGTTGGAAGGCTGGCCTCGGCCGGAGTGGAGAGGGCTCGCGGCCGTTCGGAAATTGGAGGTCACAATGGCTGGCAAGGTGAAGCGCGATTACAGCCTGGTCGGCGAAAGCACGCGGATTGCGATCGAAACCGGGCTAGCCTCGGCTGAGTGGTACCATACCGATGTGCCGCGCAAGACGATGAAGGAACTGATGCAACGTTCCGACAGTCCGGCAATCCGCGACACGGCCACCTGGCTGGGCGCCATCCTGGTCTCCGCCGCCGGCGGCGTTTACTTCTGGGGCACCTGGTGGTGCGTGCCGTTCTTCTTCGTCTATGGCGTGCTCTATGCCTCGGCCAGTGATTCGCGCTGGCACGAATGCGGCCACGGCACGGCTTTCCGCACGCGCTGGATGAATGATGTCGTCTACCAGATCGCCAGCTTCATGCTGATGCGCAATCCGGTGACCTGGCGTTGGAGCCATGCCAGGCACCACACCGACACGATCATCGTCGGACGCGATGCCGAAATCGCCGTGATGCGCCCGCCGGACCTTTTGCGTGCGGCGCTCGCCTTCACCGGTATTCTCGATTTTCGCTATTCGCTTCCGGCGCTGGTACGCCAAGCGTTCGGCAAGCTCACGCCCGACGAGAAAAGCTACGTGCCCGAGATGGAACAGCACAAGGCCGTCATCGCCGCGCGCTGGCATGTCGCCATCTACATCGCCACAATCGCCCTCGCGGTTTTCATGCAGTCGTGGATACCGCTGGTGCTGATCGGCGGGCCGCGCCTCTACGGCACCTGGCACATGGTGCTGACCGGCCTGCTGCAGCACATCGGTCTCGCCGACAATGTGGTCGATCACCGGCTCAACAGCCGGACCGTCTACATGAACCCGATCAGCCGGTTCATCTACTGGAACATGAACTACCACGTCGAGCATCACATGTTCCCGATGGTGCCCTATCACGCGCTGCCCAGGCTGCACGAATTGATCAGACACGATCTGCCGGAGCCGAACCCGTCGATGTGGCATGCCTATCGCGAGGTTTGGCCGGTCCTGCTCAGGCAGCTCAAATATGAGGACTATTTCCTCAAGCGCGAACTGCCGCCGACGGCACGGCCCTATCGTGGCGAGTTCCACGAAGTGAACATGTCGGCAGCAGCTGAATAGCACTGTGCAGCATAGCAAGGCGAAATTTCGGGAGAAAATAGAGATGGCCGATTGGGTCGAGGCGTGCACTGTGGACGATGTCGACGAAGAGGATGTCATCCGCTTCGATCATGACGGCCGCAGCTTCGCGATCTACCGTTCGCCGGATGACGAATTCTTCGCCACCGACGGCTTTTGCACACATGAAAAGGCGCATCTGGCCGATGGCCTTGTCATGGACGACATCATCGAATGCCCCAAGCACAATGGCCGCTTCAACTACAAGACCGGCCAGGCCAAGGGCGCGCCGGTCTGCGTCAATCTGCAGACCTATCCGGTGAAGGTCGAAGCTGGCAAGGTGATGATCCAGATCTAAAGCATTCCCGAAAAGTGCGAACTGGTTTTTGCTGCGCTGACCTTCGGTTCGAGATCATGCAAATTGATTCATGACCGGCCTTCCATTCACGTAACATAGGGGACCAGAATCGATGAGCCGGAAAAGACCGTCGGTGGCAGACCTGCGCGCCATGAAGGGCAAGCGGCAATTGACCATGCTGCGGGTGCTGACGATGGACGAGGCCGAGGCCGCCGAACGAGCCGGGGTCGACATAGTCTCGGTGCCGCCGGAACTGGTGCTCGATCCGCAATACCGCGATGCCGCACCCAGCCTGTTCACCATGCCGGGCGACAATTTCTACGAGATCGGCACAGCCGACGATTTCGTCCGCTGGGCGTTCCGGCTCTACAAGGCGAGCGCCGACGCGGTTTATTGCAGCGCCGGCTTTGCCACTGTCAAACGGCTGGCCGATGACAATATCCCGGTGATCGGCCATGTCGGCCTGATTCCGTCGCGCGCCACCTGGACCGGCGGCTTCAAGGCTGTCGGCAAAACCGCCGACAGCGCCATGCAGATTTTCGAGGCAGTCAAGCAATACGAAGCGGCCGGCGCGATCGGCGCCGAGATCGAAGTGGTGCCGGTCGAGGTGGCCAAGGCGATTTCGGAGCGAACCTCGCTGATCATGCTGTCGATGGGGGCCGGCACCGGCTGCGACGCGCAATATCTGTTCGCCGACGACATTCTTGGCCAGAACCGTGGCCACATGCCGCGCCATTCCAAGGTCTATCGCAATTTCGCCGCCGAATATGACCGCCTGCAGGCGGAACGCATCGCTGCTTTTTCCGAATATGTCGCCGACGTCAACAGCCTGGCCTATCCCGAAGACAAGCATGTGGTGCATATGGACCCGGATCAGCTCGGTCAGTTCATGGAGAAGATCGACGCCGGATGAGATGCTCCGGCCAAGACCTGCTGTGACCTTCTCCCACAACAAGGGGAGAAGGAAAGGGCGCACCGGCCGATATACCTTCTCTGCCGTGACTGGTCGCGAAACGACACGAAAGTTTGTTGGGCCATGTCTGGACGTCGTCGCCCAAATGCTGTTCAAACCGGTGCGTCATCGATTTGCCGGACAATCGCCTGGTTCCCAGTGGCGCGGGAAAAGCTTTCGTACAGTTCTGCACATGACCGCCATTCCCGAAAACAAAGCCTTGCCCGAAACAGCGACGGCGGCGCGGCAGGCGCGGCGCGTGGCATTGATCGTCGCCGTCGCCTTCTTCATGCAGCTTCTGGATTCGACGATCATCTCGACATCGCTGCCGCAGATGGGAGAATCCTTCGGCGTGCCGGCAGTGGCGATGAGCATCGGCATCACTGTCTACATGCTGACCATGGCGGTGTTCGTGCCGCTGTCCGGCTGGCTCGCCGACCGCTTCGGCGCGCGCAACATCTTCCTCGTGGCGATCGCCCTGTTCACGCTGGCCTCGATCGCCTGCGGCATCTCGCAGAACCTGACCCAGTTCGTCGCCGCGCGTGCCGTGCAGGGCTTGGGCAGTGCGCTGATGACACCGGTCGGCCGCATCCTGGTGCTGCGCAACGCCTCGAAGTCCGAGCTTCTCAACGCCACCGCGCTGATCACATGGCCGGCGCTGTTTGCGCCGGTGATCGGGCCGGTGCTTGGCGGCTTCATCACCACCTATCTGTCCTGGCACTGGAATTTCTTCATCAACATTCCGCTCGGCGCGGCCGGCCTGGCGCTGGTCGCTCGCTTCAACCCCGGCGATCGCGCTTCCGAAACCAGGCCGCTCGACTGGCCGGGCTTCCTTGTGACCTCGGTCGGGCTTGCCTCGATGCTCTACGGCCTCGAACGCATCGCCCATCCGCAAGACGGCACCTTGCCGACCGTGGCGCTGCTTGGCGCCGGCGTCCTGATCGGCTGGCTGGCCGTGCGGCACCTGGCGCGCGCCAAAAATCCGCTGCTCGACCTTGCTGCATTCAAGGTGCAGACTTTCGCCATATCGACGCTCTCGGCCGGCACCATTTTCCGGGTCTCCATCAACGCCACGCCGTTCCTGCTGCCGCTGCTGTTCCAGGTCGGCTTCGGCCTGAGACCCGTCGATGCCGGCATGCTGATCCTGGCTTATTTCCTCGGCAATCTCGGCATGAAGACGGTGACGACGCCGACGCTGAAGCGCTTCGGTTTCCGTTCGGTGCTGGTCGTCAACGGCGTGATCGCATCGCTATCGATCATAGCCTGCGCCGCGATATCGCCGCAGACCCCGCAAGCGCTGGTGGCGGCGCTGATGCTGATTGCCGGACTGACGCGGTCGATGCAGTTCACCGCGCTCAACACGCTCGCCTTCGCCGATATCGCTTCGGCGCAGCGCAGCTCGGCGGCGACGCTGTCCAGCATGCTGCAGCAGGTGGCGATGCTGTTCGGCGTGGCGGTGGCGGCGGCGCTGCTCAACCTGTCGCAGATCGCCAGGGCCGGGGCGGCGCCCGACCTTGTCGACTTCCGCCTCGCCTTCCTGGCGATCGGCGCCATCGGGCTCGTGGCCTCGTTCCGCTTCCTGGCGCTGCCGCGGGCCGCCGGCGCCGAGGTTTCGGGCCATCGGGCGTGACCTTCTCCCACAAGGGTGTTTGTAAGGGGGGCAGCGCGTCACACCGGCCGATATACCTTCTCCGCTGTGTTCCAAAAAATGTCCGCCTCTGCCGCCGCACCATGCTTGGCTGCCGCCTCCCGGTGCGCCTTGATCAGTTCGGCATGGCTGGTCCATAGCTTTTCGATCGGGAAGTTGGAGCCGAACATCAGACGGTCGCTGCCGAGGATGTCGATTGCGTTGTCGACGATGTAGGCGATCAGCGCCGGGTCGTTGCGGTGGACGAAGGTGCCGAGGCCGGACAGCTTGGCGTAGAGGTTTGGCGCTGCTGAAAGCGTGCGCAGGCCGGCCTTCCAGGCTTGCGTGGTTTCCTCCGACATGTCGGTCAGCATGCCGGCATGGGTGAGGATGAAGTTGATCTCGGGATTTTCGCCGACAAGCGTCAGCCCGTCCTTCATCTGGGCCGGGAAAAGCTGCAGGTCGAAGGACAGGCCATAGTCCTTCAGCCGCGCCACATTGGCCCGCACCTTCGGGTCGACGACCTGATCGGCGGACGCGGCAAAGCGGAAGGCCGGCGTTTCGTGCCAGTGCAATTGCATGCGCACGCCGCGCAGCAGGGGGTATTTGATCAGACGGTCGACCTGATGGCGCACATCGTCCACCGTCATGTCGGCATAGCCGACGATGGCATGCGGCCAACCGGTTTCGTTAGCCGTCGTCTGCAGCAAGGCGACTTCTTTCTCGAAATCCTCCTTGGCCCAGTTGGTCTGGACGTAGACCGCCTTCTCGACGCCAGAGCTTTGCTGGTCGGCGAGGAATTCCTCTATCGGGTAGTCGCGGCGGATCGGCTCGTAGGGCCCAAAAATGCGCGGCACCATCGGCCCGCGCAGCCAGGGCTGGTCCTCTCGGCGCCAGATGTGGAAATGCGCGTCTATCGCCTTCTGCATCATGAAACCCTTTTCCAGATTGCTGCCGCCGCCGGAGCGGGGCGGGCGAGCGACAGGATGAAATCGCTGAGACCGGCGATCGAAGAACCGTCGACCAGATCGTCGAGCACCGGCAGGATGGCGCGAAGTGCTGCCGTCGCCGGCCGGAAACGCGGATCGCCGGCCAGCGGCGTCGCCAGCGACAGGCGGAAGGCGCGGGCGCTCAGCCGGCGCATCGCCATTTCCAGCTCGGCATGATCGCCGCGCTCCAGCGCATCCGACAGGATGATGACCGCCGCCCCGCGCGCGAATGCGGAAAAGCGCGGCACCGACAGGAAGGCGAGCAGCGTCGGTCCCATGCGGGTGCCGCCGTCCCAGTCGTCGACCAGTGCTGCCACCCGCGCCAGCGCCTGGTCGCGGTCGCGAATGCGCAGCGCCGCGGTGATGCGGGTCAGCCGCGTGCCGAAGGTGAAAATTTCGGCCCGGTCCGCGCCTTGCACCGCTGCATGCGCCAGCTTGAGATAGTCCGATGTATAGAGCTTCATCGAGCCGGACACGTCGATCAGCAGCAAAAGCTTGCGCGGCACGGTCTGCCGGCGGCGCAGCAGCGGCGACGGTATATCGCCGTCGGCACTGACGATTTCCCGCAGCGAGCGGCGCAGATCGAGCTTTCCGCGCGTGTGCGTGCGCACGGTGCGGAAGGAGCGACGGGCGGGCAAAGCGGTAGCGAGCTTGCGGCGGAAGGCGGCAAGGCCGTCGCCGTCACGCTGGAAGTTGCGGGCGCTCAACTGTTCGGCGCCGGACGATAGCGCACCGCCTTCCGCCTGACGCGCCACCTCGTAGTCCTCGTCGCTGGCGCCGCCGTCATCCTTGATGCGGGTTTCCTCGTCAGCCTCGCCCTCGACGAGGGCAGCCGTGTCGCCGTAGAAATAGCTCCGGAAATGCGCCTCGAATTCGTCGCGGCGGTCGGGCGGCGGCGCCAGCGTGGCAAGCGCCGCCTCGTGGATGTCGGCCATCGAGCGGGGCCCGAGCAGCGTCACCGCCTGCATGAAGCCTGACACCTGCTCGGGCGCAACCGGAAAGCCATAGCGGCGCAGCAGCCGGCCAAAACCGAGCAGAGGTGCTGCGGCGCGGGGCAAGCTTTCTTTCCGCATCATTCCTTCGCGGGCGCTGTCCCGCCAGCGGTGAGGTCGATCCGTATTCGGCCGCCCCGCCGTGAACGGGGAGAAGGGGTCGTTGACGTCGCGTGTCACGCCAATGCCTCCTCGACGATCCGGCCAAGCTCGGGGGCGATGTAGGACAGGTCCTCCTCGTCCTTGATCAGCACGCCGATGGCGCGGCGGAACGCTTCCGGCCACGGGCTGCCGCCCTTTTCGAGGATCGTCGCGGCGTTCGCCCATTCGACCGCTTCGGCGATGCCCGGCGGCTTGGCCAGCGGGCGGGCGCGGATGTCGCGCACGGCCATAGCCACGGCGCGCGCCGTGGCGTTGGCGACGTCGCCGGCGCGCAGCATGATGATTTCGGCCTCGCGCTCGGCGTCGGGATAGGTGATCCAGTGGTAGACGCAGCGCCGCCGCAGCGCCTCCGCCAGCTCGCGGGTGCGGTTCGAGGTCAGGATGACGATCGGCTGCGCTTTGGCGCGGATGGTGCCGCGCTCGGGAATGCTGATCTGGAAGTCGGACAGGAATTCCAGCAGCAGCGCTTCGAACTCATGGTCGGAACGGTCGATCTCGTCGACCAGCAGCACGCGCTTTTCCGGCGCCTTCAGCACCTGCAGCAGCGGCCGTGCGATCAAAAAACGGTCGTCATAGATGTCGACCTCCTGCTCGCCGGCATGGCGGATGGCGAGCAACTGGCGCTGGTAGTTCCATTCGTAGAGCGCGTGTGCTGCGTCGATGCCTTCGTAGCATTGCAGCCGCACCAGGTCGCGCCCGAGCAGTTCGGCTATCGCCTTGGCCGCTTCGGTCTTGCCGACGCCCGGCGCGCCTTCGAGCAGCAGCGGCTTGCCCAGCCGGATCGCCAGGAAAATGGCGGTGGCCAGGCTTTCATCGGCCAGATAGCGCGAGGCGGCGAGGCGCGATGCCACCGCCTCCGGCGAGATCACGACAGTGTCGGCGCTTCTAGCCCGGGCGCTTCTTTTGGGCATTTCCAGCACTCAGTTCGAGGCTTGCGCCTTCAGCGCCCGCAGGATGCGTTCCGGCGTGATCGGCAGCGTGTCGATGCGCACGCCGACGGCGTCGAAGACCGCGTTGGCGACCGCCGGGATTTGCGGGTTGGCGCACATTTCGCCCGGCCCCTTGGCGCCAAAGGGTCCGTCGGCCGAGGGCCTCTCCAGCACGATGATCTCGGTTTGCGCAAGATCACCTGGTCCCGGCATCAGATACTGGTTGAAGTCGGTGCCGCCATGATCGCGGTCGGGGTAATAGGGTTCCGTCGTCTCGTAGAGCGCGTGGCTGATGCCCATCCACGAGCCGCCGACGAGCTGCTGCTCGACCATTTTCGGGTTCAGCGCGCGGCCGATCTCGAAGACATTCTTCACCGTCAGCACGGTGACCTCGCCGGTCTCGTCGTCGACCTCGACCTCGGCCACGGTGCAGGCATGGGCGTAGCAGGTCGACGGTTTCATCGCGCCAGTCTCCTTCTCCGGATAAGAGCGCGGGATGAGAAACATGCCGCGGCCGGAAATCGAGCGGCCGCGCTTGAAATGCGCCGACAGCGCGACATCGAAGATCGAGATCGATCTTTGCGGCGCACCCTTGACCAGGATGTTGCCCTGGCCGTCGGTCTCGAGGTCCGAGGCGTTCACTTCCAGTTCCTCGGCCGCCACTTCCAGCATCACCTGGCGGGCTTCCCTGGCCGCCTGGATGACGGCGTTGCCGGCGCGATGTGTGCCGCGCGAGGCGAAGGTGCCCATGCAGTGCGGGCCGGTGTCGGTGTCGGCGGTGTCGACAACAACGCGGTCGGTCGGCACGCCGACCGTCTCGGCACAGATCTGCGCCATGATCTGCTTCATGCCCTGGCCGAGATCGACGCTCGACAGCGTTACCATGAAATTGCCGGTCGGCGTCGAATGGACCAGCGCCTGGGTTGGATCGCCGCCGAGGTTCATGCCTGTCGGATAGTTGATCGCGGCGACGCCGCGCCCGCGCCTGATCGCCATTTCAAGCTCCCTTCGCGTAGGACGACATCGCCATGAATTTTTCCGCCACCGGCCAGTTGGCGGCGCGCGAGGCTTCCTGCATGCACTCGATCAGAGCCGCGCCCTCGGTCGGCTGGCGGTGCGCCTTCATGTCGCCGTCGCGGTAGGCGTTGATGAAGCGGAATTCTAGCGGGTCCATGCCGATCAGCCGGGCGAGCTTGTCCATCTGCACCTCAAGCGCGAAATCGCCGATGGTGACGCCGAAGCCGCGCATGGCGGAGGAGGGAGTGCGGTTGGTGTAGACGCAGTAGGTGTCGATCCAGACATTCGGGATGGTGTAAGGGCCGGGATAGTGGCCGGCGCCCTTCTGCGCGCCATAGGGCGAATGGCGCGAATAGGCCCCGGCATCGGTGTAGCCGGTGACTTTTCTGGCGACGATGCGGCCATCCTTCATGACGCCGTCCTTGATGACGACCTTTTCGGCGGCGCGCGGCGAGGAAATCTGCATCTCCTCCTCGCGGCTGTAGATGAAGGAGACCGGCCGCCCGGTCAGCTTGGCGCCGAGGATGGCGATCGGCTCGACGATGACGTCGACCTTGCCGCCAAAGCCGCCGCCGACGGTGCCGCCGACGAAATGCAGTCTGTTGCCGGGCATCTGCAGGATGATCGAGGCGTTGTCGAGGGTGAAGAACATCGCCTGCGTATTGGTGTAGCAGGTGAAGCGGTCGTCGCCCTCCGGCGCGACGATGCAGCCGGTCGTCTCGGTAGGCGCGTGCTCGATCGGCGATGATTGATAGGTCTGTTCGAGCACGTGATCGGCGCCGGCAAAACCGGCCTCGACATCACCGAAGCGCACCTTGCGGCATTCGCCGCTGTCATAGAGGTAATAATTCCGGCCGTGATATTCGTTGACAACAGGCGCGCCGGGCTTCAACGCTTCTTCCATGTCGAAAACGGCCGGCAGCACCTCGTAGTCGACCTTGACCTTGGCCGCCGCTTCCTGGGCGGCACGCTCGGTCTCGGCCAGCACCGCCACCACGGCTTCGCCCTTCCAGCGCACCTTGCCGTCGGCCAGTACCGTCTCGTCCTCCGGGCCGATCTGGATCAGGATCAGGATGGTGTAGACATTGTGCGGCACGTCCTTGGCGGTCAGGATTTTCACCACGCCCGGATGCTTTTCCGCCTCTGAAGTGTCGATGCTGCGGATGCGGGCGTGATGATGCGGGCTGCGCACCATCTTCAGATGCAGCATGCCGGGAAAATTGCGGTCGGCGAAATAGGCGGTCTTGCCGGTGACGTGGGCGGGCGAATCGGAGCGCGGCCGCGGTTGGCCGATCTCGTGCAGATCGTCCGTGCGCTGGTCGGCGAAATAGCTCTTGCGGAGTTCCATTTTTTCGACTCCCCTCAAGCTGCGTTCTGCGAATTGGACCGCGCGGCGGTCAGCACCGCCTGGATGATCGGCTCGTAGCCGGTGCAGCGGCAGATATTGCCCGACAGCGCCTCGACCACCTCGTCGCGGCTGGGGTCCGGCGTGTGGTCGAGCAGCACCTTGGCGGCCATGATCATGCCCGGCGTGCAGAAGCCGCATTGCGTGGCGAAGGCGTCGAGGAAGGCGCGCTGCAAAGGATGCAGCACGCCGCCTTGCGAAAGCCCCGATGTCGTGGTGACCGCCGCACCGTTGCAGGTTTCGGCGAGCGTCAGGCAGGACAGCCGCAACTCGCCGTCGATGATCACCGAGCAGGCGCCGCATGTGCCCTGATGGCAGCCGCCTTTCGGCGAGGTGTCGCCGACCTTGTCGCGCAGCGCATTGAGCAGCGTCGTGCCGCTGTCGATGAATTCGGCCTTCTCCGCGCCGTTGAGCGTGAACTGAACCGGGATCTTTGCCATCTTTTACTCCTTGCGCCGCAGCCAGGCGGAGATGCGCGCCATCGGCTTTCAGGCGAGCAAAAGCCGGCCGAGATGGACCGGCAGGACTTCGTTGCGATACCAGGCACTGGCGATCGGATCGGTAATGGGCGAGGTGCCGTCGCTCGCAACGGCAAGTGCCGGCGCGATGCCGTCGCTGGTGAGTTTCCTGCCGAGCAGCGCCTTCTCCGCCGCCTTGGCGCGCATCGGCCGGTCGGCCATGCAGCCAAGCGCGATGTGCGCCGATGACACGGTTCCGTCCGGCGCTCGTTCCAGCACGGCGGCGATGCTCAGCACCGAGACGCCCTTCGGCTTGACCCTCGATATTTTCAGGAAGCGAAAGCCGCCTTCCAGTGGCAAGCTGAAGCCGACCGAAGTGACGATGGCGTGATTGTCTTCGCGTTTTGCCAGGAAGGTTTCGATCGGCACCTCGCCGTCATCGGTGCCGACGGTTGCGCCCAGTGCCAG
This sequence comes from Mesorhizobium sp. WSM4816, assembly GCF_055811535.1. Classification (NCBI taxonomy): domain Bacteria; kingdom Pseudomonadati; phylum Pseudomonadota; class Alphaproteobacteria; order Hyphomicrobiales; family Phyllobacteriaceae; genus Mesorhizobium; species Mesorhizobium sp. WSM4816. The sequence continues at coordinate 57,741 of NZ_JBVVQR010000037.1, forward strand.
CAGCGCGACGGTGAAATCGCCATAGGGCGCCGGGGCAAAGAGATTGCCGCCGATGGTCGCCATGTTGCGGATCGCCGGGCCGCCGACGGCGCGCGCCGCGCGGGCAAGGGAAGACAGATCCGGGTGACGGGCGATCGCCGCCATGGTCACCGAAGCGCCGATGCGGACCTCCCTGCCGGAAACAGTGATGGCCGACAGCGCCGGTTCGGTCGACCTGATGAGGCCGGAGACCAAAACGTCGCCTTCATTGGCGGCGCGCACGACCAGCGTGCCGCCGCCGAGATAGCGGGTGCCGGCGGCTTTCAGCGCCGCGTTAGCGTCCTTGACCGTCGAGAAAGTCTGCAGTGCAAGCGCCATGGAACGCTCCTTTTTGTGAGTCCCATTCGGCTCAACCCTGGCCGGCGAAATGGGTCTTAAGGGCATTAAAGCCGCCCTGGAAGACATTGGCGCCCATGCCCTCGGCCAGCTTGTCGGCTTCCTCTGGAGCCGCGTCGAAGCTGGCGGTCCATTCGGCATAGGTGCGGTCGCCATCGGTCACCCGGCGCAGCCGCAGCGTCGCCTGGTGGTTGGTCAGCGGCTGCGGCGTCTCCAGGATGGAGTAGCTGACGAGGAAATTGTCGTCGGAGAAGTCGAGCAGCTTCTCGCGGATGCGGGCGCCGCTGGCGAGCTGAAAGTTGCGCACGCAGCCGATCGTGCCGGCGTCCTTGCCGTCCTCGATATGGCTTTCGACCATGCGCGGGTGCCAGTTCGGCAAACCATTGAAATCGCGTATGCGCGCCCAGACCTTTTCGACCGGTGCGTCGATGACGCTGGAGACGGTGACTTTCGCCATATGATTGCTTCCCTTGCAGATAGCTGTGTCGCGAGGGTAGGGCGGCGAGCCCGGCAGCACTTATCAATGCGTCTTGAACGCCTATCAATAAGTCTGAAAAAAACCGGCAATCTGAAAAAAACGGGCAGTGTGAAAATGGCTCAGGAGATGGCCCGCGCCGCCTCGCGATAGAGTGTCGGCGGAACGCCGACATGGTCGCGGAAGAAGCGCGAGAAATTGCCCTGCGTGGTGAAGCCGAGATTGCAGGCGACCGAGATCAGCGGTTCCTGCGACCACTGCAACTGCCGCACCGCTTCCTCCATGCGCAGCGTGTTCCAGTAGACATTGGGCGTCAGATTGGTCTGCTCCTTGAACAGCGCGAAGAAATGCGGCCGCGACAGGCCGACGCAGCGCGCCACCTCGTCGAAGCAGATGCGTTCGCAGACATTGGCCTTCATCAGCTGGATCGCCTTGCGGACACGAAAATCCTGCACGCTGTGGACGCGGGCGCGCGCCACTTGTGGCGCCGAGGCGTCGGCGGCGTCGAGCACGCTGTCGATGAAGCGCTCGATCTCGTAATTGGCGATGTCGTCGATGCTCTCATTGTCGCTGAGATGGTCGAGAAGATTGGCTGCCGCCTTGTGCAGCCACGGCTCCAGCGTGATCGCCGGTGCCGAAAACAGCGGCGCGGTCGACGGCAGCTCGCGGCGCCGGCGCGCCCAGTCCGGATCGATGTAGAAAGCGAGGAACAGGCCGGGCCGGCCGTCGCGGGACAAGGCGTGGCTGTGCGGCTGGAAGGAATTGATGCCGGCGGCGGTGCCGGGCCCAAGCCGCACCGTCTCGCGGCCGATGGTCATCTCGCCGGCCGTGCCTTCCAGCCAGATGATGATATGCGCCTCGACATGAGCATGGGTGACGAAGTCGCTGGCGACGTTCAGGACAGAAACATGTCCGAACCGGCCCCAGTAGAGCCTGATCGCTTCCGTCATGGGTATATCCTCCCGCAGGCGACTGGCCTCCCTTCTCCTGCAATCGGGATAGTGCTGCTCAGTCCGGGCCTGCGTCAAGGCGCATGTGCGCGCCTGGCGCCGGCCACGCGGCGTGCCGGCCGATTTTCAGACTGAGCGATAGGAGCGCGTCCCCTTCTCCCCCTGTGGGAGAAGGTGGATCGGCGCGCTAGAGCGGGATGAAGAGAGGCTGAATCGAAGGGGGATTCCCAAATCAGCGGGGATTTGATTCAACATGCTGGCTG
>NZ_JBVVQR010000038.1:0-57179 GCF_055811535.1 Mesorhizobium sp. WSM4816
GTCTTGCCATGATCGACATGGCCAATCGTGCCGATGTTCACATGAGGCTTTGTACGCTCGAATTTACCTTTTGCCATAGTCTCTTTCCTTGGACGGCCTGGACCTTCAGTTCAGTCGAATGCGGGGCGATTAGCGACTGCGGCCGAAAAACACAAGTGTCTTGTGGCCGGGGCTTTCTCACCCGGTCTGAACCCAGCATCCGGTTTTCGGGGATGTGGCGCGGATATAGGAACGAACAAGAAGAAATGGAATGGCCAAAGATAGGTTCCGCGGGTATCGCCATTCAGCGAATGGACATCGCCGCTTCCGCCTGTCCGCCTTGCCGGATTTACTGCCGGATCTGGCCCATTGCCGGTGTGACGCCGGTCTGATTTCCTGATACGATGCATTTCATTCCGATCGCCATCCGCGGCCCGCTGTTCATGATCCTGTCGACCGGGTCCTATGTCGCCAACGACACCATGTTGAAGCTCGCGACGGTTGGGCTGCCGCCCTATGAAGTGCTGTTTCTGCGCGGGACGGCGGCAACGTTGTGGGGAATCCCGTTGCTGTTTGCGCTGGGCTACGCCAGGCAGATCCCGCTGATCCTCGACAGGAGAGTGTTGCAAAGAAACCTGCTCGAGCTGGCGGCAATCCTTTGCTACGTGGTGGCGCTTGCCAACATGCAGATCGCCGATTCGACCGCCCTGGGACAGATCACGCCCCTGCTCATGCTGATTGGCTCCTCTGTCCTGTTCGGCGAGCGGATCGGCGGCTTGCGCATGGCGCTGATCGGGCTCGGCTTCATCGGCGCGGTGATGGTGGCGCAGCCGACGATGCAGGGAATCTCGGTCTACGCCTTGCTGGCGCTCGGCAACGCGGCGTTCGCCGCCGCGCGCGATCTCGCCGGGCGGCGGGTCGCAGCCGACGTGCCTGGCATGATCGTCGCAATTTCCGCGGTGGTGGTGGTGCTGGTCGGATCGGGCGTCGCGCATCTGATGTCGGAGCGTTGGGTGATGCCCGAGACGCATCATTTGCTGCTGATGGCCGGGGCCGGATTGTTCCTAATTTTTGGCCATTTCTTCATCTTCATGGCCTATCGCGTCGGGCCAACCGGCGTCGTGGCGCCGTTTTACTACTGCTTCACCGTCTGGGCGGTCATTTCCGGCCTGGTGGTGTTCCAGCAATTGCCGAACGCACTGGCGATCGGCGGTATCCTGCTGGTGGTGGCCAGCGGGCTGACCATCGTGTCGCTCGACGAACGCCGGCGCCGGCTGACCGTCGTCGCATAATTTGGGCAGTGGTGACCAAAACAACGGACCACAGATTTTCAACTTGGCCGCTGCCCGCAAAAAATGGAGAAACCTGTGACAAGCCAGGAGAACGTCGGCAATCGCATGCTTGCCGGAAAATGCCTGTGCGGCGCCGTGCAATACGCGGTGGCCGACGAGTTCATCTACGCCGCCAACTGCCACTGCTCGGACTGCCGGCGCACCACCGGTTCGGCCTTCAAGCCGTTTGCCGGCATCGAGCGTGAGAGACTGAGCCTGACCAAGGGCGAGGACAACCTCCTGATCTTTGGCGAGGAGACCGGCCACAACGTGCACTGCAAGACCTGCGGCTCATTGCTCTACTCGGTCGTCCGCGACGGCGCCTTCGTCCACATCACCATGGGAACCCTCGTCGACGAACCGGCCATCCGTCCAACGCAGCACATCTTTGTCGGCTCCAAGGCGAAGTGGTTCACGATCGCCGACGACCTGCCTCAATATGAAGAGCATGCTGCCGGGGGCGCCGACTGAAGACCTGGCGATGTGGCTGACGGCATTGCCGCTCAGCACACGCAGTGACAAGGCGCATTTTCAAGGAAGTTATTTTCGATAATGACTTCAACAGCATGCTTGGAGCGGGTAGCGGGAATCGAACCCGCATATTCAGCTTGGAAGGCTGCTGCTCTACCACTGAGCTATACCCGCGCATTTCACCCGAAAACCGCTATGCACTTTTCGGTCCGAGGCTTGCGTTTCAGGGCTTCCGGGCCGGCAGTGGTGGAGAGGGTTGGATTTGAACCAACGTAGGCATAGCCAACGGATTTACAGTCCGTCCCCTTTAACCACTCGGGCACCTCTCCAGTCTGCCGCCGGAGCCATGCAACGAGGCATCGACGCGTCGCGGCCGCAGGAGCAGCCCGTCGCGAAGCGCCTTATGGCGGCAGCGCCCAAAACTGTCAACCGCAACATCCCGGCAAAACGCGCTGAATTTGTTGACGACCCGACGAGCAGGGTTTTGCGGCTGTATCCATAGGCGAACGACACGGCTATAGAACCGGCCATGAGCAACGACAACAAGCCCAAGACCCCGAAAGACACCCACTACGCCAAGCTGCGCCGCGCGCATCGCGACGAGAAGAGCGGCGGCGCGCCGGCGGTCAGGCCGCGCCAGCCGGTACCACCAGGAGAGACCGTCGCGGATGGGCTGGTGCGGCTGTACGGCCTGCACACGGTGCGAGCAGCACTCGACAATCCGCGCCGGCGGATCAAGAAGATGCTGGTGACGCGCAACGCCGCCGAGCGGCTGGCTATCGCCGACCTCACCGCCCTGCCCTTTGAGACAGAGATGGTCGAGCCGAAAGACATCGACAAGGTCACCGGCTCTGACGCCGTGCATCAGGGCGTGCTGATCGAAGCCGAGCCGCTAAAACCCAAGCGCCTCGATGCGCTCGGCGATACCACGCTGGTGCTGGTCCTCGACCAGGTCACCGATCCGCACAATGTCGGCGCGATCCTGCGCTCGGCGGTCGCCTTCGGCGCCGGCGCGCTGATCACCACGGCGCGCCACAGTCCGAATGAATCCGGCGTGCTGGCAAAGTCGGCCTCCGGGGCGCTGGAGCATATCGACCAGATCGAGGTGAAGAACCTCGCCGACGCGCTCGGCCAATTGCACGAGGCCGGCTTCCAGACCATCGGCCTCGATTCGGACGGACCGGCGGAACTCGAAAAGAGCTTTTCGGGAGAAAAGATCGCATTGGTGCTGGGCGCCGAAGGCAAGGGCCTGCGCCAGAAGACCCGTGAAACGGTGACGACGCTCGCCCGGCTCGACATGCCCGGCGCCATCCGCTCGCTCAACGTGTCGAATGCGGCGGCGGTGAGCCTTTATGCGGCGAGGAATTTTTTAGGGCAGTAAGGCAGTAAGGCAGTAAGGGAGTAGGGAGGTGCAGTTTGTCGGATGCCGTGAATAGACCCTCCCCCTACTGCCCTACTGCCCTACTGCCTTACTGCCTTACTGCCCTATTCCCCTATTCCCCTACTCCCCTAACTCATATCCCGCCATTCGCTCCAGCGCCTTGACCAGCGCCGAATGATCCTCCTTGGCGCCGCCGTTGGCCGCGCAGGAGTTGAACAATTGCTGCGTCGTCGAGGTGTTGGGCAGCGCCACGCCAAGCGCCTTTGCCCCTTCCAGCGCGAGATTAAGGTCCTTCTGGTGCAGTTCGATGCGAAAGCCCGGCGCGAAGCTGCGCTTGATCATGCGCTCGCCATGCACTTCGAGGATGCGCGAGGCGGCCAGCCCGCCCATCAGCGCCTGCCGTACCTTGGCCGGGTCGGCGCCGGCTTTCGATGCAAAAACAAGCGCTTCCGCGACTGCTTCAATGGTCAGCGCGACGACGATCTGGTTGGCGACCTTGGTGGTCTGGCCGACGCCGTTCGGTCCGACCAGCGTGATGTTCTTGCCCATTTTCTCGAACACCGGCCTGGCGCGCTCGAAGGCCTTTTCCTCGCCGCCGACCATGATGGTCAGCGACGCGGCCTTGGCGCCGACCTCGCCACCCGACACCGGCGCGTCGAGATAGTCGCAGCCGAGATCGTTGATTTTTGTGGCGAATTCCTTGGTCTTGATCGGCGAGATCGAGCTCATGTCGATGACCAGCTTGCCCGCGGTCAAACCCGAGGCGACGCCGTTGTCGCCGAACAGCACGTCGGCCACCTCAGGCGTGTCGGGAACCATGGTGATGACGACGTCGGCGGCATGTGCCACGGCGTGATGGCCGGAGACGGTTTTTAGACCCTCGGCGATGAGATCGGCCGGCGGTTTCGAGCGATGGTCGCTGGCGACGACGGTGTAGCCGGCGTCGAGCAGATGCCCCGCCATCGGCGCACCCATGATGCCGAGGCCGATGAAACCGATGGTGTCCATTGTTGTTTCTCCCTGGTATTTTCCTTGTTAAGGCCGCGTTCCGTCGCGCCCCCCTCTGGCCTGCCGGCCATCTCCCCCACAGGTGGGGAGATCGGCAGTTCCGGCGCCGGCTTCTACTTTTCCAACCTCGAAAATTGGCGAAAGCGGCGGTGACGTCCAATCTCCCCACCCGTGGGGGAGATGGCCGGCAGGCCAGAGGGGGGCGCGAAGGAACTCGACGTCAATTGTAAACGTCCCCTACGCCGCCGCCTGCCCGACAAACTCCCGGAACCAGCCCAGGCCGGCTTCCGTCCCGCCCTTCGGCTTGTATTCCGCCCCTACCCAGCCGGTATAGCCGATGCGGTCGATGTGGCTGTACAGAAAAGGAAAATTGATCTCACCCGTCCCCGGCTCATGGCGGCCGGGATTGTCCGCAAGCTGGATATGCGCGATGCGGTCGAGGTTTGCCTCGATGGTGCGGGCGAGATCGCCCTCCATGATCTGCATGTGATAGATGTCATATTGCAGGAACAGGTTCTTTGAGCCGACGCGGTCGATGAGCGCCAGTGCCTGGTCCGAATAGTTGAGGAAAAAGCCCGGAATGTCGCGGGTGTTGATCGGCTCGATCAGCAGCCTCACGCCGGCCTGCTCCAGCTTCTCGGCCGCGAAAGCCAGGTTTTCGGCGAAGACATCTTCCAGCACCGAACGCTCGACACCTTGCGGTGCGATGCCGGCGAGGCAGTTGACCTGTTCGCAACCCAGCGCATGCGCATAGGTAATCGCCCTGGCGATGCCTTGCCGGAACTCGGGAATGCGATCCGGCAACACCGCAATGCCGCGCTCGCCCTTGCCCCAGTCGCCGGCCGGCAGGTTGAACAGCACCTGCGTCAGGCCGTTCTTCTTCAGCCTCGCCGCAACGACATCGGGCGCATGGTCATAAGGGCCGATATATTCGACACCCCCAAAACCGGCGCGGGCGGCGGCTTCGAAGCGGTCGAGGAAATCGTGCTCGCCAAAGAGCATCGAGAGGTTGGCTGAAAACCGTGGCATTCTTTTTCTCCGTTCAGTCCAGCATGACAATCGCCGTCGGCGCGTCTTCATGATGTTCGGCAAGGTCCTCGAATTCGGTGATCTTGTCGATTTCGGTGCCCATCGAAACATTGGTGACGCGCTCCAAGATGAATTCGAGCACGACCGGAACCTGGTGCTCCTTCATCAGGCGCTGCGCCTGCTTGAAGGCGCCGGCGAATTCCTCCGGCCTGCGCACCCGGACCGCCTTGCAGCCCATGGCCTCGGCGACAGCAACATGGTCGACGCCGTAGCCGGCCTCGGGATCGTCCTTCCGGTTGACGTTCTCGAAGGCGAGGCTGACCTCGAAATCCATCGAAAAGCCGCGCTGCGCCTGGCGGATGAGGCCGAGATAGGCATTGTTCACGACGACATGGATCAAGGGCAATCTGTGCTGCGCGCCGGCCGCCAGTTCCTCGATCATGAACTGGAAATCATAGTCGCCGGACAACGCCACGATGTTGCGCTGCGGATCGGCGGCGCGAACGCCAAGTGCGGCCGGCAGCGTCCAGCCGAGCGGGCCGGCCTGGCCGCAATTGATCCAGTTGCGCGGCTTGTAGACATGCAGGAACTGAGCGCCGGCGATCTGCGAAAGCCCGATCGTGGTGACATAGGTGGTGTCGCGGCCGAATGCCTTGTTCATCTCCTCGTAGACGCGCTGCGGTTTTAGCGGCACCTGGTCGAAATGCGTCTTGCGCTTCAGCGTCTTCTTGCGGCCCTGGCATTCCCTGGCCCAACCCGACCAGTCGCGCAGTTTTCCAGCCGTTTTCCACTCGGTGGCGACGTCGAGCAGCATTTTGAGCGCCGCACCGGCATCCGAAACGACGCCGAGGTCCGGCGCGAAGACACGGCCGATCTGGGTCGGCTCGATGTCGACATGGATGAATTTCTTGCCCCTCGTGTAGACGTCGACGGAGCCGGTGTGGCGGTTGGCCCAGCGGTTGCCGATGCCGAAGACGAAATCGGCCTCGAGCATCGTCGCGTTGCCGTAGCGATGCGATGTCTGCAGCCCGCACATGCCGGCCATCAGCCGGTGGTCGTCGGGGATCGCGCCCCAGCCCATCAGCGTCGGGATCACCGGCACGCCGGTGACTTCGGCGAACTCGATCAGCAGATCCGAGGCATCGGCGTTGATGATGCCGCCGCCGGCAACGATGACTGGTTTTTCCGCCGCGTTGAGCATTTTCAGCGCTTTCTCGGCCTGGCCGCGCGACATTGCCGGCTTGAACGGCACCAGCGGCTCATAGGCGTCGATGTCGAACTCGATCTCGGCCAGTTGCACATCGACCGGCAGATCGATGAGAACCGGCCCCGGCCGCGACGAGCGCATCAGGTGGAACGCCTTCTGCAGCGCCATCGGCACCAGATAGGGTTCCATGACGGTGACTGCCCATTTGGCGACGGGTGCTGCGATGGCGGCGATGTCGACGGCCTGGAAATCCTCCTTGTTGAGACGCGCCCGCGGCGCCTGGCCGGTGATGCAGAGGATCGGGATGGAATCGGCCGCGGCCGAATAGAGGCCGGTGATCATGTCGGTGCCGGCTGGACCCGAAGTGCCGATGCACAGGCCGATATTGCCTGATATGGCGCGGGTATAACCTTCGGCCATGTGCGAGGCCGCCTCGACATGGCGCGCCAGGATATGGCGGATCGTAGCCCTCGCCTTCAGCGCCGAATAGAACGGGTTGATGGCAGCGCCCGGCACGCCAAAGGCGCAGGAGATGCCTTCCTTTTCCAGAACGAGAACCGCTGCGTCGACTGCGCGCATCCTGGCCATGTCAGCCTCCACGGAATTGTTGATGGCCGAGAATGGCAGCGCGTCACTTATTTTTCAATTTTTTCAGAATATTTTTTCATTTTCAGGAAACGGCTGTTATATACTGATTTAATTGGATTTCCTGTTTTCCACGAAATTCCCTTGGCAAATAAGTGAAAAACTTGTTCATTGCGCATTTGGCGAAATCGGCAAGAATGCCACTATGGAAACCGCCGAAAAACGCCAGCGCGGACGGCCGCGCGCCTTCAACGGCCCGGCCGAGGCGGCTTCGGTGCAGTCGCTCGACCGGGCGCTGCGCATCCTGGCCATCGTCGCCGAAGGCAGCGGCCTGTCGCTGAGCGAGATCGCCGCGCAGAGCGGCCTCCCCGCCTCCACCGCCTACCGCATGCTGACGACGCTGGAAAACCACGGCATGGTCGAGTTCGACAGCAGCGACCAGCTGTGGTCGATCGGCGTCGAGACCTATCGCATGGGCGCGGCGTTCCTGCGCCGCCGCAAGCTGGTCGACCGCGCCCGCATTGTCATGCAGGAATTGATGGAGAAGACCGGCGAGACCGCCAATCTCGGCGTCGCCGAGGACGATTGCGTCGTCTTCGTCAGCCAGGTCGAGACGCATCAGGCGATCCGCGCCTTCTTCCGGCCGGGCACGCGCAGTTCCTTCCATGCATCGGGCATCGGCAAGGCGGTGCTGGCGCATCTCGAGCCGCAGCGCGTCGGCGCCGTCCTGCGCCGGACCGGGCTGGAGCGCTTCACCGAAAAGACGCTTTCCGACGTCTCGGCGCTGGCCCGTGATCTGGTGACGATCAAGCTGCGCGGCTGGTCGGTCGACGACGAGGAACGGCACCCCGGCATGCGCTGCGTTGCCGCGGCCATCTTCAACGAGTTCGGCGAGCCGATCGGCGGCGTGTCTGTTTCGGGACCGACGGTGCGGGTCACGCCGCAGCGGCTGGCCGAGATCGGCCCGCTGGTGCGCGATGCGGCAGCGGAAATAACCAGGATGATTGGTGGTCTGCCGCCCCCTTCTTCACCAAGCCGCGCCGCCGAACCGGGTTCACTCTTCGAGATTGGCGCTGCGCGCTCACCTTGACAGCCGCCCGGCTACGGCCAAGTTTGCGTCCACCTTCCGCCAGCCGACGCCCGAAAGACGCATGAGCCTCCAATCCGTCAAAGCCTTCTTCGCCGAGTATGCCCGCGACATCGAGGTGATCGAAACGCCGACAAGCTCGGCGACCGTCGCGCTCGCGGCCGAGGCGCACGGCGTCGAGCCGGGGCAGATCGCCAAGACCATCTGCCTGCGCGTCGGTGACCGGGCCATGCTGGTCGTCGCCCGCGGCGACGCGCGCTTCGACAATCGCAAATCGCGCGATGCATTCGGCGGCAAGCCGCGCATGCTCGATGCCGAGCAGGTGGCCGAAATCACTGGCCATCCGATTGGCGGCGTCTGCCCCTTCGGCCTCGCCTCGCCGTTGCCGGTCTATTGCGACGTATCGCTGCGCGCCTACGATCAGGTCGTGCCCGCGGCCGGCGCAACCAATGCAGCGGTGAAAATAGGCGTCGAGCGCATGGCAGCGCTGACCGGCGCCGAATGGTGCGACATCTGTCAGGATGAGCTAGGCCCCGGGCACCGCGCTCTTGGTCGATAGGTCGTAGAAATCAAGCAGCATCGCCAGCCCAACTCCGCAGGCGGTGAAGATCAGGCCGGCGATGAAGATGCGGGTGGCGCGTTCATAGACGCGTCGCTGTAGAGACGTTGTGTCGAGCAGCAACCGCAGCGCTCGTATCTGCAAGGCAATGCCTATCAAAATCGGCACGACGGCTGCCAGGTGATAGATTTCCCAAGGGAGCGGGTTGGCGGCCCAATGCGTGATGAAGCCCAGCGAGAAAGCCAGTAGAATGCCGACGGTGGTGATCGTGCCGTTGCGGAAATCCGTCTCAATCTGCTCTTGCTTGGGTTCGTGCTCGTCCAAGCGTCCCTCTCCCTCTGGTGCCTTCACCGCCAGACTAAGCTGTCGAAAAATCCCTGTACATCCCTCGCTGGAACCGGTCGCGGTGCCGGGTTCAATTTTGCAACCCAGACAGCTGAAAAAGGGCAGTGGGTGCCCCCTTTTTCCCTTGCCTGAAACGGTTCACCTCCCCTCAAAGCCGGCAGCGGTGACGGTAGCCGTCGTAGCCGACATAGGTGTCGGAGTACGGATCGTAACTCTGATAGCGGTTGAGGCAGCGCCGGACGTGCCATGAGCCGCCATTTTCCTCGATGTAAACGGTGCGCGGCGGGGCGAGCGCGCTGCCGAGCAGGAAGCCGCCGACGCCGGCGACGATGCCGATGCCAAGGTGCTTGTTGTGATGGTGCTTGTGATGGGCGGCCGAAGGCTGAACGGTGCCGGCCAGCATGGCGGCGGCGACAGTGGTGGCGATGAGGCCGGAAACGATGGTGCGCTTCAACATGACGATCTCCTTGCTGCGTTGTCTGAGAGGCGATCCATCCCGCCTCTTGACCATCAGTCGTTGCAGCAAGGAAAAAGGTTCAACGGTTTTTTTGGATTTTTTCAAAAGCGCAAAAACGGCCGAACTGAACAGGTTTGCAGGCAGGCGCGCAAATTACGACCGGCGAGAGCGCCGATCGACAGTCCGGCGGCGGGAGGCCTCAGCCCATGCCGGTGATGTGGCGCAGCCAGAAGGCAAGCGCGATGAAGCCGATGATGGTGGTGACTCCGGTCCAGTCGACATTGGCGCTCTTCAAAAGCTTGATGAGCTTCACCAGGAGGAACCAGGTCACGACGACGATCAGGGCAATGACGACAAGTCTGATCATGCGACACCCTCGCCCATGCGATTGCACCTTAGAACGATATAGGAAGCCAATTGGCCGTTTTCAGGATGCCCGCGCCGGCTGCCCCAGCGCACTCAAAACGGAGTTTTGTCTTTACTGGCGCACCAAATATGCTAACCGGAGCGCCGTGCCCTTGTAGCTCAGCTGGTAGAGCAGCGGTTTTGTAAACCGAAGGTCGGCGGTTCGATTCCGTCCGGGGGCACCAAAAGCTCAATAAAATCAGTTGCCTTTCCCTCAAATCGTCCAGTGACATTTGTTCGGGGGAAACGCTCCGGGGAACGATCGCTTCGAAATCGGCTGCTCTGTAACCCGCCTCAAAACCAGCTATGATGGCGTTCAAAGCGGGCATCTTGCCTTGTGCGCAGGGGGCGCAGCGCAGCCGGCGGCCAAACATCAGCAGGAGTCGTTGAATGGAGCGGTTATTCAAAAATCTGTGGGTAACGATACCGCTAATAGTGTGCGCCATTAGTTTTGCGACCATAACTCTGTTCATTTCCTATAAATTATACGATTTAAACGGATATATACATGCGTATATAACTAACTATGGGAGTGTGCGCGATTCCGTAATTGCCTTCTTGTTTCTTGTCGCCTTTTTGACCATGGCCAACCGTAACGCACTTTCCAAACTTGTGGCCGAGGGCGGTACAGGGACACAGGAGACCCTACCTACCAGCTTGGTGAGGGATGAGCTTCTTGGCCTCCTCAGCGGCATCCTCGAATGCCTGCCGTGTATCTCCTTGGGGTCAACCTCCTCGCGACCTAAGGCTGCAAGGCAGAGGGCCGACGCACGTTGCCACTTGGGTCCCCTTCCTGGGCCACTTAAGGAGCTGCTCGGCGGCACCTCGGACATTGTTGCAGGCATAGCTGACACCGACCAGTTCGGTCTTCACGAACACCGGAGGGGAGAACCAGATGGTTGCCATGAAGGGACTTCACCGGCAGTCACTCGTTTACGCACAGGTTCGAGTCTAGGCTCATCCAATTTGATGACTAGGGGAATGGACCATGACCATTTTACTAAATTAGAAATGATGCATGAAGGGGCATACAATTCGCCCCAGCCGGCGACCCCAACGCCCCCCGCGCTGGCTAGGCCCGGCGGCCCGACAGTCACTCGATAGGCTGTCGGGCCGTCCCTAGCAAAATTTGCACGGCAGCGACGACCGACTTGAGCCGAGGTAGAATCAATACGCAATTAAGACCTAATCAGAGGAGCGTAGCAGCCCCTCCTCCTCGGCAGCAGCCTCGATTGCCTTCCTTACGTCGTCGGGCGTGCGCTCGCCTTCAATTAGACCCATGCAGACCTCGACCGCCTCCTTCCACTTTGGTCCCCGCTTGGTCCACTTCATGAGTTCCGCGGCGGCACCTTCGACATTGGTGCAGACGTAGGTGAGCCCAGGTTTGTCGGTTTCAATATAGACCGGAGGGTGAAACCAATGGATTGCCATAAGGGGTATCTAGGGCAGCTAGGGGATTTCGTCCCGACTGGCCTTACCGATCGCCTCAAGCAATGAAGCGAGGGTTGGCGTCAGTTCTGGTTCGACCTCCAGTCCCAACAGCCTGTGTACGTGACGACGATTGTCTTCGGTGCCGATCAATTCGCGAACGGCGTCGGCAAGGGTCCTGTGCCCCGCTGTGTCACGCTTCGCCATGTCTGCATGTCCCAACCCCGCCCGAGCCGCAACTCGCGGGTCACGGAATGGTTCCGTTAGGGGTCAGGAATGTTTTGGATAGGGCTGCCCGGGTTCTCGTCGGACAATTCTTGCTCTCGCCGCTCAAGGGCCTCCCGAAGCTTCACCGCCAAGGCGGCGAGCCTCGGTGGCAAGGTTCGATCGTTCTCCAGACTAAGTCGCTTGCGTAGCTTCCGACGATTATCTTCCGAACTGATCAACTCGCGAAAGCCACGGTCCCTATCTCGGGTTACAATAACGGTCCACCTAGTTTCAGACGCAACTCTTCGACTGAAAAAGGGTTCCGTAAGCGGGGCCGCATGTTTGATAGAAATTTCTGAGCGCGAAGGCCTGGCCCGGGAGCCATTAGATGATCATTCGCGTTGGTCGAAGGCTACCGCGCGCCCAAATGCCGGAGCCGCTTCCACGATAAACTCGATCAGATCACAGTCGGTCACTTCCCAATGGGGGCCATCTTCGCGCACCGCTGCTATGGTGGCCTTAACGGAGACGATTCCGCCGTATGGGGCTGCCTCGATGACCTCCATAACAAGGTCCTCGACTGTGCGCCCGTTCGTCGTCTTAACGTTCACCCGACGGTTCCCCGGTCACTACCCCAAATTACCTATGTGTTGCACCTTGCGGGACAAAATCAATGTACGAAATCGTACCAAGAAACGGGTCGGAATGTTTGGTAGAAATTTCTGAGCGGGGGATCGGATTGCCAGCTCGCGCGAAGACCCCCGTGCCCCCTCGGGTTCCACCACACGCCACCCTCAGGAAAGCTTAGGCAGCCTCGCTTCACCCCACGGTTGGTGCGCCAGAGCTCGTCTCGCGGTAGCGCCAATGCTGTTTCGTGGGTCGTCGAGCAATCGGATGACTGCGAGCTTCAGGTAACGGCGGTGGTTGCCGTTGCGGTCAACATCGGATGGCCCAGGCAGGTAATGCGGTCGCCTTGACGGAGCGGCCGAAGGGATCGTCAGGCTCGGGCAGAGGGCGTTTGTGGTCGACGAGCGGGTGCCTGAGGGGTTGCCTTTGCGTCGGTGATCTCCTCAGGCAGCGTCGGGGAGGACTAGGAGGAGCCACGGCCGAGGGTCGCTGAACGGGCGCTGAAGATGGCGCTCTGGGTCGGTTAGACCTTCGGCGTTCCGGTAAATGAGCAGCGGGGACCGGGTGGGGGGCTTGGGGTTAGTCCCCGCTGCTTTGAGCTGCCTTCGCGGGGTGCAGTGGCAGCACAACTAAATAGTGACTGAGCGATGACAGGACCCAGACAGCGGAGCCTTGGGCACCCTGTCAGTCTTACGCCGGCTAGTGCCGCCCCCCAAGGCCACCCGGGCGGGTGTCTCAAGAGTGCGGCCGGGGACGGACCTTCAAAGATTGCGACTTCCGTACCCCAGCCTACACTCCGGCCTGACGCGCGTGCCCACCCAATCTACCCCAGCGTCAAGCGACAGGTCATTACTAGCCGATATAGATCGCCCCCAAATCGGCCGCTTGAGCTAGCTCGGATAGACAATTCGGGTGAGCGGGTTCAACGGGTCAAGAGGAGGGTCGGAATATCCGGGCCAATTTTCTTACGACCCATCGGATAACAGGCTCATGCGTGGCACCCCCCGTGCCCCTTCATTTCCTCCACAGGCGGACCCGAGCACGCGGAGGTCTTTACCGCTAGCGAGACTAGGGGGAACGGCTCGATGCTCATCCACATCAGGTGTGGTCGGACCGTATCAGGTCGCAAGGCACCGGGCCGAGCCCTCGACCATGCCGGCGGCGGGTCTGTGAACAAAGGGATCTTTTTCTCACAGATCCGTTGAAATGTGAACTTAGCGTGAGGTAATGAATGTGAACATTGGCTTTAAGGAGATAGTTCACACCATGGCAATCGTTGGATACGCCCGGGTTAGCACAACCGACCAGAACACGGCAGTTCAGATCGACCAGCTAAGGGCGGCGGGGGTGACGGAAGACCACCTCTTTCAAGACCGGCTCTCAGGGCTGGACAACGACAGGCCGAAGCTGGCGGAAGCACTCCGGTTCGTGCGGAAGGGTGACACACTGGCGGTGACGAAAGTCGACCGTTTGGCGAGATCAGCGGCGCACCTTCACCAGATCGTGGAAGACCTCGACAAGCGGGGGGTCGGGTTCCGGGTGCTGAACGACCCGTCGCTGGATACGACCAAGCCGCACGGCAAGCTGATGTTTGGCATCCTTGCCAGCATTGCAGAGTTTGAGACCGCCCTCAGGAAGGAACGGCAGATGGAAGGCATCGCCAAGGCGAAGGCCCGAGGCGACCACCTTGGGAGACCCAAGACGGTGACCCAAGAGATTGAACAGAGAGTACGCGACATGCGGGCTGAGAGTGCCTCGATCAGGGCGATTGCGGCGGCTGTTGGTTACTCGACCGCGACGGTTCAGAAGATCATGAAAGAGTGAGGCGGAGGCGACACAAATCCCACCTACTGGGACAGCGGTCGTTCATTAGCGGTTGCTGAATACTCCACCTAATAGGACCACAGTGGTGTTTCATTAGCAATTTCTGAATAGGGGCACTACTTGGACAACGCAGGCGAATTGGTTGCCGATTAGCACTACGCAGGCGAATATGGATGACCGCTCACTGGATCGCTTCAACACTAACGCCCCTTCTGAGGTGAGAGACGCAGCGATTGCCGAGTACATCGACACGGGCACTTTGAGCCATGAGACGGCCCAGGTGGACGTCGTCGAGGTGGCGGTGGTCGAGGCAGCCTTCACGCAGCACATCGAGCGCAACGTCTTGAAGCCTGCAGGGCTCACCATGAGTCAATACACCTCTATGTCGACGAGGCCGACATGCCGGCGCTGAGACGTGCCGTGGTCTCTGGCGACTGGTCGACCCTGCATCGACATGCCCAAGCCGTGGCGGCGCACATTGCGCAGAACGGCGACAGCAACGAGGGGCTCTATTAAGCCCGAGTGACTTCCCCTGCCCCGGTGTGCTTGGCCCAAAACGGGCGTGCTGGGGTGGGGGCTTCCTTCAAACACCATCAGAACACTGTGCGGTACGACCGCCAGAGCGCGTTCAAGTCTCGCCGGCACAACCCACCATGCGGAGCCTTCCGCGCTTCCACCATGCAAATACGGAGAACATGCAACAGATCGAATTGAGCGGGTCATACACTGCCGTCACGACGCTGTCGGGCGAGGAAATCAGGATCACCACCACGCGCAGTCCTGTGTCGGGAATTGGTCAAGCGAGGAGTCGACCCTGGCGAGCCTGTCAGGGTCACAATCGGCACCGTGCCAATGTGGAAAGCAGATCGGACCATTGGCGCTTGGGCGGGGATCGATGTCACCGAATACGGACCGGGATGAGCTTCGGACTGAGAAGCACCGGCCATTCCCAGTCTCTCGAATGAGGTCATAGCACCCAGCGGTTTGACCCTGGAGCGCGTTCAGTGCTCGGCAACGATCGAAGCCTTGGCGCGTGGCAGGTCCGTAGCAGTACTTGCGCAAAGATCGCCGATTCAGGGCAGCGGGATCGGCTTGTCGCTGAGTGTGCGCAAATACGCGATCAGGTCGACCCGTTCGGTCTCGTCCGGGACACCGGGAGTCTCCATCTTAACGCCCGGCGTGGTGAGCATGGGCCCGAAGAGAAATCTGTTCAGGTCCTCCTACGTCCATACACCCTCCCAGCCCATCAAGGCGTCGGAGTAACGCATGTCTGCCATGGATGCCTTGTCGCGGCCGACGACGCTCCACAAGTTAGGTCCTATTTTGTTTCCTCCCTGTGGCTCGGCGTCGTGGCAAGTAGTACACCGGCGGGTGTATTCGGTTCGGCCTTTCTCGACATCGGCAGAAGCCAACTTCATTGAGATTGGGGCTGGTGTTGGCAAGACGACGCCATGCGCCAAGAGATAGTCGGCAACTTCGCGTTGCCCCCTGTTTTTTGCCAGATGGAGCGGCGTCTTGCCGTGCATTGCCTTCGCATTCACGTCCGCTCCGGCCTCGACCAGTGCCTTCACGCAGTCGAAACAATCGAGAGTGACGGCGACATGAAGGGCGAACTCGCCACCACGATCGGAATTTGGATCCGCGTCCCGCTCCAGCAACAGGTTTAACAGATCGATCTTGCCTGTCCCGACAGCCGCCATCAGTGGGGGACCACCAGTCGTCTGGGCGTTGACGTCGGCACCACGTTCTATGAGCAGTTTTGCTGCTTCGATGTGGCCCATAAAGACCGCGAGATAAAGCGGCGTTGCGCTTCCATCACTCTCATCTACATCAGCGCCCGCATCGAGCGCTGCTGTGATCGCCGCGACATCGCCCTCCATAGCGGCATCGTGGATGGCGGCGGCATGCGATACAATCGGAATGTGCAAAAGCAGCAGTGGAATGAAGAGCAAGGGCATGCGCATTTTGGCATCTCCCAAGGCAAACCGCGGTATGTGTCACGCTTTCAAGCCAGCAAAAGTACCACGACTGCCTGATCGTAGTCACTCCAACCAGTGCCTAACAGATTGTGGAAGCCCGAGAGAATGAAAGTTTTCAGGAAGACCGGCCAGATCGTACCGGTTAAATCCCCTGCCGACACAGTTGACAGAAGGTACACCGCTCGGGCACAAAGAGGTACACCGAGCTTAACCGCTTCGGGGGAAGAGCCCCTTCTATCCACTTGATTTTATACGGTAATTTCGGGTGGAACGCCCCGGTTGGATTTGGCCCTTAGCGCCGTCCGGGGGCACCAAAGCCTGTCGTCTTGAATGAGGCCGGCCTTTCGGATTTTGCCGCGCTGCGCAAGGGGGGCGAGGGCTAATCGGGACCTCTAGATCCCATACATCAGGGCAATGAAGAATACCGGTGCAAAGATCAGGAAGATCGCCATTACTATAATCACGGCGAAGGCCAGGCGCTCTGTTCGCCTGACGATTGCAACGATGTCATCGTCGCTCGACGAAACAAGATCAACCACCGAGAAATCTGTTGGGTCAGGAGTTTGATTGTCATTGGCGGGTCGGCTTGCGACCGCATCGACATTCTGTTTGCTCTGGATAAGGGTCACAGTTCTCTCCGCCGTTAGGTGTCATATAGGGTGCCCGCCGATGAGTATACAGCGAGGCACCCGGAACCACCGATGAAGGGACTTGCTCGGCGGCCAAATACCAATCCCTTGCCAAGATCTTGGTTGCCAGCCTCAGCCCTCTGTCTTTAACGCACAGACTTCAGTCTTACTGCGTCATGGACCATAGCCCGGCGCCGGAACTAAGTGCCCGCCGCTCCCGTTGCCGACCAGTGATCATTGAGAATAGGAGATAGTCATGGCTGACGGTCCCACCGTTGTTAACTCAGGCGGAAATGGCGCCGGCACCGCTGTCGCCGTCGTTCTCGCAATTATCGCAATCGTGATCCTGCTGTTGTTCACCGGCGTTATCAACATCAACGGCGGGGGCACCGGAAAGGATGTCGACGTAAAGGTTGAAGCGCCTACGGTCGAAGCGCCCAACGTCGAAGCGCCAGCCGCGTCCGCTCCGGCAGAGCCGAGCGCACCTGCCCCAGCCGCGCCCGCTCCGGCAGAGCCGGCCGCACCTGCTCCGGCAGCACCTGCTCCGGCAGCACCTGCTCCGGCAGCACCTGCTAACGGCGGCTGATTGTGACATCGGATATCGGGCCCGGCGGGATGAGCTTCCGGGCTTGATGAAAACGTTGAGGGCCGTCCACACTCTGCAAAGCGGCCCACGCAACAGAAAGTCTTCGACGGAGTTTCAATCAGTTGCGGAGACCAGCAAAAAGAGGATCGCTTATGAAGGTGCTCGTCACCCTCATGGCCGGCATTGCAATGGCCGGATGCATCAGCATGGCCGCTGCCGATCCGTGGAAGGACGAGAGCGGTCATGGCAAATGGCAGGGCCGCTACCAAGACGAAGATGACTATGAGCGGAAGCGCGAACGCTACAGCTTCAAAAAAGAATTTCGGCGCGGCAATTGCAAGATTGAGCGCAAGTGGGAGGGCGATGAATACAAGGAAGAGGTGAAGTGCAAGCGCGGCTTCAGGAGGCCGGCTTACATCTATCGCTATTGAAAACAGACGCCGTCCGGGGGCACCAGCAAGAAACCGGCTTCTTGTGATTACGTGCCAGGGTCGGTCGAAACCTGCTCATCCCCGATTTCCACAGGCCGCGGCCATAGCCCATCAGCTTCAACGGATATATTCGCTAGCGGACCACAGGTAGTCCCCTTGTGGAGCATAGGTATCCCGTAGCAGGAACCACAGGTATTCCGCAGTGGAACCATAGGAGTCGCCGTTGGAGCAGAAACGCACGATCGCCCCCTTTGTTGGTGGCATGTATGGTGGTCTTGCTGCCCTGGCGTTGGCGTTCGGTTTCCGCTTCCTGATGATTGCCGATCCCGATCCGACCTCGCAGGCCACGATAGCCCTTTCGGGACTGGCCTTTTCGATCTGTTTCAGCCTGACCTTCCTTCGCGAGCATCGACGCCAGATTGCCGCTGCCAGAGAATTTCTAAGCCGCCCAAGATCGTATCAGGACTAATCCCCGCGTTTCGCAAAGCAAAGCGCCCATGCCTCCGGTCCGGGACATCAGAACCAACGGGATGCAGCAGGGCGATGCGGACCGGCCGGCATCTCTCGCTCCCGGCCATTAATGCCATTCGATTAAAATGCCCCTGTGTATATTAGCAATCGCTCAATTTAGCGCGCTGACAATGTCCGGGCGGTGGGCTGAACGACGGGTGGTGTCATGCGAAGCGACTTCGCTGCAGCGCGCGAGCTCTTGGAGTGCGCCCAAAACCGGCTCTGCGGCACGGACGAAACGAGCCAACGCGTCAGCGAGGCACTGGACTTGCTGATTGAAGAAATAGCCATCGCCGAATTCCGTAAGGCGCCCTTGACCGTCGTGCCGTTTCCACGTGCGCGGCCACCCAGGCATGCTCGGTAGAACACTGCCGATGTGGTCGACAGCGGAAGTGCTCCCACCAGCGGAATTGAACCTGCGCGATTGCGGCTAGCGGCGTCCGGGCCGCCAGAAATCCATCGGGAGCCCCTCACACCGCTATCGCCGCCACCAGAATCCGGTTCTGCCTTCGTATCGCGGCGCGCAGTTCGGCAATCCTCGCTCCGTCGCGCTTCACGAATTCGATGAACATCATGTTCATGTTGTTGAACACCAGTTCGCCGAGCGCCTGCCCGTCGATGTCCCGGCGCACCAGGCCGAGCCCCTGCAGCCGGGCGATCAGCGCGCGGATCTGCTCGGTCAGCGCCCGGTCGAGCGCCGTGTAAGCCTGGCCGAACGGGCTGTCGGGCAGTTGCGTCGAGATCGCCATCGCCTGCCGCCACATCTCCTTGCTGAGATAATGCAGCGAATGCTCGATATAGATGCCGAGCAGCGTGTCGAGCGCATCGCCGACATTGGCCGGCGGGTTGGCGACGACGCCGCGCCCGGCATTGAGCACCTCGTTGACCTCCATCGAGACGATGGCGCCGAGGATGTCGCCCTTGTTCTGGTAATAGTTGTAGATCGTGCCGACCGAGACTTCCGCCTGCGCCGCGATCGTCTCGATCTTGGCGCCTTCATAGCCGGTGTCGCGAAAAAGCGCCGCCGCCGCCTCGATAATGCGTCGATGCCGATCCGCCTTTTGCCTTGCCCGCAATCCGCTCATGTCGGCTATCTGCCATAAAAACAGAATTGACTCAATTTTAGAATTGGTTCAATTTTTTGCCAGAAGCCAGAAAGGCAAGGGAGAACACTCGATGACCATCAATCCAGACATCTCGAATCCAACGACCAGGAAGCCGCTTTCGGTTCTGAAGAGCCACCTTCACGCCGCGTGTGCAGCGACAGCGCTGCTGCTGGCGACGGGCAGCCTCGCCCAGGCTGCCGATCTCAACGCCTTGATCTGGTGCGATCACGCCGACCCGGCGCTGCTGCAGCCCTTCGAGGAGGCCAATGGCGTCAAGGTCAATGTCAAGGAGTTCGAGGGCACCGGCGCCGGCATGGCGATTGTCGAGCAGTCGCAGCCCGGCGACTGGGACGTGATGGTGATCGACAGCATCGACATACCGCGCGGCGTCGAAAAGGGCCTGTTCGAACCGCTGCCGGAAGACAAGCTGCCGCTGGCCGACCTCTTTCCCCAGGTGAAGATGGACAGCTCCACCGTGGTCGACGGCAAGCGCTACGGCATCACCGAAAAATTCGGCTACAACACCATCGGCTA
This sequence comes from Mesorhizobium sp. WSM4816, assembly GCF_055811535.1. Taxonomy (NCBI): domain Bacteria; kingdom Pseudomonadati; phylum Pseudomonadota; class Alphaproteobacteria; order Hyphomicrobiales; family Phyllobacteriaceae; genus Mesorhizobium; species Mesorhizobium sp. WSM4816. The sequence continues at coordinate 19,706 of NZ_JBVVQR010000038.1, forward strand.
CAACAAGACCAAGGTCGATCCGGCCGATATGCAGTCGCTGGCCGCGCTGACCGGCGACCAATACAAGGGCAAGATCGCCATCTACGACTATTACCTGCCGGTCATCGGCATGGCGGCGCTGGCGATCGGCAAGAAGACCGCCGAGCTGACCGAAGCCGACCTTCCGGCCATCAAGCAAGAGCTGCTCAAGATGAAGGCCAATGCCAAGCTGGTCGGCGAAGTGACCGCCAGCCAGACCGCGCTGGCGACCGGCGAGGTCGACATTCTGGTCGGCGGCGGCGAATGGGTGACGGCCGGGCTGGCCAAGGAGAACCCTGCCCTCGACTTCTCGATTCCCAGAGAAGGTGCTGTGCTGTGGTCGCAGTCGCTGGCCATGTTCAAGGATTCCAAAAACAAGGACACGGCGCTAAAATTCATCCAGTACATCATGAGCCCTGAAGGCCAGGCGCGGCTTGCCACCTCTGCCTGCTATTGGGGCATGCCGGCGAATACCAAGGCGGCTCTGAGCGATGAGCAGAAGAAGATCCTGCGCTTCGACGAGCAGCCGGATTTCCTCGCCCGCGCCCAGCCCTATCCGGCGCCGGATGCCGATCTCGACAAGAAGATGCAGGACGTCTGGACCGAAATGCTGCAGGCGCAGTGACCGGTAGCCGGTCGTGAACTCTACCACGAAGAGCGGGCGTGCCCTGCCCCGGGCGGGCCGCGCCCTGCCTCGGACGGGCCGTGCCCTGCCCTGGGCGCTGGTCACGCCGGCGCTCAGCTGGACGCTGCTGTTCTTCGTGCTGCCGTTCGTCGCCATGGGGTTTTCCAGCCTGACGGCGCATGACGGCGGCGGCTTTACGCTCGGCAACTACAGCCAGTTCTTCACCAATCCGGCCTATTTGCAGGCGATGGTGAACTCGCTGCAGGTTACAGCCATCGTCACAGTGATTTCGGTGCTGCTCGCCTACCCCTTCGCCTGGATCCTGGCCGAACAGGTGCCGGAACGCTGGCAGCGGCTGGCGCTGATGCTGGCGGTGCTGCCGTTCTGGACCTCCTATGTCGTGCGCTCCTATTCCTGGCTGCTGGTGCTGGCGCAGAACGGCGTGATCAACCGCGCGCTGACCGACTCCGGCCTGTTCAGCGAGCCGCTGCAGCTCGCCAACACGCGGCTGGCCACGGTCATCGGCTTCGTGCATTTCTTCGTCATGCTTTTGACGCTGACGATCTTCGCCAATCTGAAGCAGCTCAGCCCGAGCTACCGCAAGGCAGCCGCCGATCTCGGCGCCGGGCCGGTGCGCACGTTCCTGCATGTCGTCCTGCCGCTGACCTTGCCCGGCATCATGGTCGGCGCCTTCCTCACCTTCGTGCTGTGCATCGGCGACTACATCACGCCGCAGATCCTCGGCGGCAACAACGAGCTTTTGATGCCGCAGCTGGTGATGATGCAGATCGGCAGGCGCGGCGACTTTCCGCTCGCCTCGGCGCTGTCGATCATCCTGATGGCGGTCGTCACCATTGCCTATCTCGCCTGCGCCCGCTGGCTCAAGATCGAGCGGGCCTGACCATGCGCGCCGTTGTCCGCATCGTCTCGTTGCTCTACGCCATCGCCATCTATGGCTTCATCTTCCTGCCGGTGGTCGTGCTGGTGCTGTTTTCGCTGCAGGCGACGTCGTTTCCGATCCCGCCCTTCACCGGGCCGTCGCTGCGCTGGTACGACGCCGTGCTCGCCGACACGCGGCTGACCTCGGCGCTGGTCAATTCGCTTCTGGTCGCTGCCCTCTCCTCGGCTGCCGCCGTCACGCTCGGTTTCCTCTCTGCCTGGGGTTTTGCGCGTTTCGCGCTGCCGGGCTCGGCCCTGCTGCGCGGGCTGATCACGCTGCCGCTGACCGTGAGCTATCTCATCATCGGCATGGGGCTGCTGGTGCTGTTCAACTGGGCCGGCATACCGAAATCGCTGCTTGCTGCCGGCATCGGCCATGTCGTGATCAACCTGCCGCTGTGCTTTGCCATCATCTACAGCCAGATGGGCGACCACCAGATCAACATCGAGCGTGCCGCGCGCGACCTCGGCGCGCCTGAATGGAAGGTGCTGCTGCTGATCACGGTGCCTGTCATGGCGCCGGCGATCTTCGCCGGTTTCTTCCTGTCGATGACCTTCTCCTGGGACGAATTCGTGATCTCGTTCCTGCTGACGCGCTTCGACACGACACTGCCGGTCGAGATCTGGAACCTCCTGCGCTCGGGCCTCAATCCCAAGACCAACGCCGTCGGCTCGCTGGTCTTCGCCGTCTCCATCGTGCTGGTGGTGTTTTTTGAACTGATGCTGTTGCGGAGGAAGCCGACATGACCGCGCCACTGGTCGATGTCCGCGCTGTCTCGCACCGCTTCGGCCAGCATACCGTGCTGAAGAACGTGTCGCTGACGATCGAGCCGGGCAGCTACACCATCCTGCTCGGCCCGTCGGGCTCCGGCAAGACGACACTTTTGTCCATTCTCGGCGGCTTCGTCACGCCGAGCCAAGGCAAGGTGCTGATCCGTGGCGAGGACTGCACCGCGGTGCCGCCGGCGAAGCGACCGACGACGACGGTGTTCCAGGACTATGCGCTGTTTCCGCACATGAGCGTCGGTAGCAATGTCGGCTTCGGCCTGCGCATGCAAGGCGTCGATGCCGCGACACGGACCACGCGGGCGCGCGAGGCGCTGGCGCTGGTCGGGCTGGCCACCGCCTTCGACAAGAAGCCGCACCAGCTTTCCGGCGGCCAGCGGCAGCGCGTCGCGCTGGCCCGCGCGCTTGTCGTCGAGCCTGCGGTGCTGCTGCTCGACGAACCGCTCGGCGCGCTCGACCTAAAATTGCGCCGGCAGATGCAGGACGAGTTGAAAGCGATCCAGAAACGCGTCGGCACCGCCTTCATCCACGTCACCCACGACCAGGAAGAGGCGATGGCGCTGGCCGACCATTGCGTGGTGATGAATGACGGGCGCATCGAGGACGAAGGGCCGCCGGAGCGCGTCTATGCGCGGCCGGCGACGCGCTTCTCCGCAACCTTCATGGGTGAGAGCACGCTGATATCGGGAACGGTGACGGCGGCGGAGCACGGAACAATCACTGTCGCGACCCAAAACGGAGCGCTTTCGCTGCCCGGCACACTGCCGGCCGGAACGACTGTCGCCCTCGCCGTTCGTCCGGAGCACCTTGTCCTCGGCTCAACCGGCGGCGCGGTAAGGCTCGGCACGGCCAAGGTGAGCGACGTGGTGTTTCAGGGCAGCTTCAAGCGCGTGCTGGCTGTCTCCGAGAAAGACCCGGCGCTGCTCTTCATCGCCAGGGTTCCCGCTGCTGCGGTCGTCCAGCCGGGCGACATCTCTGCGGTTTCGTGCGACGCTGGCGATGTCATTCTTCTGGCGGGCTGAGCCATGGGCACGCTTCCGGTCATCGACGCACCGAATTGGTATGAGGCCATCCGTATGGGCGATGGCGTGACGCTGATCCACGAGCCGTGGATCAAGCCGTTCTTCCGCTGCAACATCTGGCATGTGCGCGGCCGCGATCGCGATCTTCTGTTCGACACCGGCCTCGGCCATTTCAGCCTGCGGCGCCACGTCCCGCTGGTGACGGAGCGAAAGCTCGTTTGCGTGGCCAGCCACACGCATTTCGACCATATCGGCTGCCATCACGAATTCCCGGACCGTTGCGTGCATGCGGCCGAAGCAGAAATCCTCGCCGACCCGCGCAATGAATGGACGGTCGCCGACCGCTACGCGACCGACGCCATGTTCGACGCAATGCCGCAGGGCTGGGATGCCACGCGCTACCGGATCCAGCCGGCACCGGCCGATCGTCTGCTTGGAGAAGGCGATTTCGTCGATCTCGGCGACCGTGCCTTCGAGGTTATCCACACGCCGGGCCATTCGCCCGGTGGCATCGCGCTCTACGAGAGGAAGACCGGCATCCTGCTTTCCGGCGACATCGTCTATGACGGCCCGCTGATCGACGATGTCTATCATTCCGCTGTCGACGACTATGTCGAGACGCTGCTGCGGATGCGCGGGCTCGATGTTGCGGTCGTGCATGGCGGCCACTTCCCGAGCTTCGGCAAGGTGCGCTACCGCCAGCTTATCGACGAGTATCTCGCACAAAAGCGGCAGGCCGGCTGCCATCTGCTGCAGGCGCGCTAAGCACCGGCCTCCTATCGCGAGAAGTGCCTGGCGAAGTCACAACGCACGTTGCGGGCACGGCGTGCCGGCGGCATCGCCGCAGCGTGAGGCCGTTGGTTGGGGTCGCAAACTCGTCTGTTCCGACTGGCGCACCAGTTGGGCAAAGGCAAGCGCAAAACTTCCCAGCATCAAGACGATGACAATCAGGCGTGTTACCGGCAATAAATCGGTCCGACTAGCTGGCCCCCACGCCGCCCATCCACTGCCGGCTAACATGGTCGATCCGGCTTTACGAGAGTTTAATCCCCGTCTTAACCATCACATTCGCTTGTCACTCGATACGATGCGCGAGCAGCAGGCCGGCGGCTCCTGCCGGCGCTGTGTCAAGCGGCGCCAGATGTCTTGCTTTGCAGATTTGCCAGCCCATGCTAACCCGGCGCTGGCGCGGCCCAAGCAACCGGTCGCCACCAACCGGTCGCCATCAACATCGCCATTGGGGAGCCATGAACAAAGCCGCCAGCCGCTTCGCCTTCGTCTCGTCCGACACCGCCGACGCCAAGGCGGCGCTGGAGAGCCTTTCGGCGCGCTATGGCCAAGCGTCCATCGAGGATGCGGAGATCGTCGTGGCGCTGGGCGGCGACGGCTTCCTGTTGCAGACCTTGCGCGACACGATGAGCACGGGAAAAAAGGTCTACGGCATGAACCGTGGCACCATCGGCTTCCTGATGAACGAGTATCGCGCCAGCGGTTTGACCGGGCGCATCGCCGCAGCCGTTGCCGAAACGATCCGTCCACTGGAGATGCAGGCGGTCACGGCTGAGGGCGAAACGATCTCGGCGTTGGCGATCAATGAGGTTGCGCTGTGGCGCCAGTCCTACCAGACGGCCAAGATCCGTATCACCGTGGACGGGCAAGTGCGGCTGGAGGAATTGAACTGCGACGGTGTGATGGTCGCGACGCCGGCCGGCTCGACCGCCTACAACCTGTCCGCGCACGGACCGATCCTGCCGCTCGACGCGCCGCTGCTGGCGCTGACCCCGGTCAGCCCGTTCCGCCCGCGCCGCTGGCGCGGCGCGCTGCTCTCCAACAAGTCGACCGTTCGCTTCGATATCCTGGAGGCGGAAAAGCGGCCGGTGAACGCCGCCGCCGACCACACCGAGGTGAAGGCCGTAACCTCGGTTACGGTGCAGGAATCGCCAACGGTAACGGCGACGCTGCTGTTCGATCCGAGCCACTCGTGGAACGAGCGCATTCTCGCCGAACAGTTCCGCTATTGAGCCGGCGCAGCGACAGCAATTCGATTAATCATCGCGATTAAGGTTACGACTTCACAATCGTGCCGTCCCCCGCCTGTTTGTGTTGACAAATCGTAGGCTTGCGCCTACCTGCAATACCAATCTTGCAGGCGCGCGGCGCTTGCCGCGACCGCTTGCGTTGCGCCCCCGAACCAGCCAAAGACAGCCAAACTTGTCCTCAGACACCCAGATCGCTCAAGACGTGTTGACCTTCGCAGACCTCGGCCTGTCGCCGAAGGTCCTTTCCGCAGTTACCGACGCCGGTTACACCGAACCGACTCCGATCCAGGCCGGCGCCATTCCGCACGCCTTGCTCGGCAAGGATATTTTGGGCATCGCCCAGACCGGCACCGGCAAGACGGCCTCGTTCGTGCTGCCGATGCTGACCCGCCTCGAAAAAGGCCGGGCGCGCGCCCGCATGCCACGCACACTGATCCTCGAGCCAACGCGCGAGCTTGCCGCGCAGGTTGAAGAGAACTTCATCAGATACGGCAAGAACCACAAGCTCAACATCGCGCTGCTGATCGGCGGCGTATCCTTCGACGAGCAGGACAAGAAGCTGGAGCGCGGCGCCGACGTGCTGATCGCGACGCCAGGCCGCCTGCTCGATCATCGCGAGCGCGGAAAGCTTCTGCTCAACGGCGTCGAGATCCTGGTCATCGATGAGGCCGACCGCATGCTCGACATGGGCTTCATTCCCGACATCGAACGCATCTGCGAGATGATCCCGTTCACCAGGCAGACGCTGTTCTTCTCGGCGACGATGCCGCCTGAGATCACCAAGCTCACCGAGAAATTCCTGCACGCACCGGTGCGCGTCGAGGTTTCGAAGGCCGCGTCCGCCGCGACCAACATCATCCAGCGTCTGGTGAAATCCGGCTCGAAACCCTGGGACAAGCGCGAGACGCTGCGCAATCTGATAAAGGCCGAGGATGCGGAGCTGAAGAACGCCATCATCTTCTGCAACCGCAAGATCGAGGTCTCGGAGCTTTTCCGCTCGCTGCTGAAACACGATTTCGACGCCGGCGCGCTGCATGGCGACATGGACCAGCGCGCGCGCATGCAGATGCTGGCCAATTTCCGTGACGGCAAACTGCGCTATCTCGTTGCGTCGGACGTCGCGGCGCGCGGCCTCGACATCCCCGATGTCAGCCACGTCTTCAATTACGACGTGCCGATCCATGCCGAGGACTATGTCCACCGCATCGGCCGCACCGGCCGCGCCGGCCGCTCGGGCAAATCCTTCACCATCGCCACCAAGTCCGACACCAAATACATCGACGCGATCGAACGGCTGATTGGCAACAAGATCGAGTGGCATGACGGCGATCTGTCGACGGTCGTCGCCAGCGAGGGCGGAGAGGACGATGCTCCCCGCCGTGGCCGCGGCGCGCCGCGCCGCGCCGGCCGCAAGGACGATGGCAAGGAGAGGGGCGAACGCAGGCCACGCGAACGCCACGCCAAGCAAAGCGAAGCTGCAGCACCGGATGCGGCGCGCGAGGAACAGCCGGTGGCGGCCGAGACGGCGGTCGCCGATGCCGGTGAGCGGCGCGCGCGCAAGGAAGCGATCCGCTCGGAAAACACCGAGCGCCAAGCTTCCCCCGAACGCCAAGCTTCACCCGAACGCCAAGTTTTACCCGATCGCAAGGCTTCGCCCGATCGCCATCGCAACGAACAGCGCGCGCCGGAACGTGGCGACACCAGGCCGCAGCGCGACGGCAATCGCCCGGCCCGCCATCGCCAGGAAGACAACGATGGGACCGTCGGATTCGGTGACGACATGCCCGCGTTCATGCGCATCGTCGCCAAGGGCTGATCACAGCAGAAATTGGGTTGATCACAGCAGAAATTCTCAAAGAAAAACTGGCCCTTGCGGGGCCGTTTTCATGTGCAATGCGGTCTTCTGTCTGGCTTGCTCAGGTGAGCGGTGAGAGCTGGATCTCGACGCGGCGGTTCTGGGCGCGGCCGGCGGCCGACGCGTTGGAGGCGATCGGACGCGTCTTGCCGAAGCCGGTGACGGCGAAGCGGCGGGTATCGACGCCCTGCCCGGACAGATAATTGGCGACCGCCAGCGCGCGGCGCTGCGACAGGTCGAAATTGTGTTCGTCGCCACCGGTCGAGTCGGTGTGGCCGAACACGTCGACGGTGGTCTGGCGGAACTTGTTCAGTACAAGCGCGACCGAATTTAGCACTTGATAGAAGCCGGGCTTCACCGCGTCCTGGTCGACGTTGAAGGTGATGTCGGACGGCATGTTGAGGATGATCTGGTCGCCGCTGCGGGTGACGCTGACGCCGGAACCCTGAAGCTGCCGGCGCAGTTCGGCCTCGTTCTGGTCCATCGTGGCGCCGATGGCGCCGCCAGCGAGCGCGCCGACGCCAGCGCCGATCAGCGCATTGCGGCGATCGTTGCCGCCGGCAAGCAGGCCAAGTCCCGCACCCGCCAGCGCGCCGATGCCGGCGCCGGCCGCAGTGTTGGAAACTTTCTGTTGTCCGGTATACGGATCGGTGGTGGTGCAGGCACTCACGAGCACAGCCGTCGCCACTGCGACGAGCACAGTCTTTTTCATCAGGTAGTCCCTCTCCAGTCCGCGGTCCCACCAGTGGCGCGCCGCATCCCTTGTGCGTCCAAGTGGACGCACGTCGCTCTATGCTTGTAACATGAAATGCGGCGAAAAATGGAAGGGGAAAAGCGGCTGGCCACGGCTTTTCCCGGTCAATTCAACCGCCGCTATTTGCGCAATTCCGATCGGCTGGCAGAGACTGTCGGCTACCAGAGATTCTTGCCGTCGATGACGACGAGCTCGACCTGATCGAGGTCGAAATCGTCGAACAGGCGAGAATTCACGCTGATTTTCGGATTGTCGAAATCCGGCTTGCCGGTCGACCAGTCCGGCGTTTCGGTGAAGGTGCCGCAGCCGCAGGTGGCGCAGAAACCATGTTTTACCGTTTTCGAGCCCCATTGATAGAAAGAGACATTCTTGAGCGGGCTGGTGAGCTTGAATTGCGACGGGACGTAATAGGCCCACAACGAGCCGCGTTTCGAGCAGAAGGAGCAGGTGCATTGCGTCACGGTTAGCGGCGCTTCCGAAACCTCGAACGTCGTCGCCCTGCAGTGGCAGCTTGCCTTTATGGTCATGACGCCTCCCTCGCGATTGCTTCGCGCCAGCGCGGTAAGGCAACATAAAGAGGCGCCGTTGACAACCGTCTGTCAGCAGACTCGGCTTGCCTGCGTCGGACGCGTGGCGCGCTTCACTCTTTTTGATGCATGTCGTATCCCAAAACCGCTGCGCACCCTCGGGTCAGGCCATGGCCCTCGGAGCAAGCTTTTGGGCGACATGCATCAAAACGACGACGGCGGCACGAACAGGCAGATGGTCTTTCCGTCATTGGCGCCGGCGACCGAACACCAGTGATATTCGCCGTCGGGCGAATTCTTGATCCGTGCATCGCTGTAGCCCACGACCTCGCCTGTTCCCTTGATGACATAGCCCTCCGGACGCTCGCTGATCGACGTCTGCGAGACCGCGCGGCAATCGTAGCCGGAACAACAGGAGAATGGGTAACTCCAGCCTTGCGGCTTCGCTGCAGTCGGCGTGGCGTCGTGCGCCAAAGCCGGCGCTGCAAATACAATGGTGGCGGCCGTCAGAACCACCACCGCAATGATCGAATTCAGGAGGCGGCGCGCCGTCTTGACGGCAGAGGCCAGTCGGGTTGTGGAAGCAGGCATGGGCGCAATTCCTATCACCGAGTTATCAAGCGTTTCGCTTGCCCGTTCTTGGAACGTATCTTCCCAGTGGCCGGCTCGTCAGGTCGCAGATACGCCGCGTCCGGCCATAAATGCTTTTTCCCCCAACGTTCGGATGCTGGCCTGATTCCTTTGCTCGCGCAAGAAATTGCTGTGCAATCGAGCGCCGACATCTGCAGCCGGAACCAGCCTGCCGGGGCTGACGAGAGTGACTTCATCAACCCCGGCAGTGGGATCGCGCGGATAACGAGATTGAACTCGCAGTGGTTCCGGGCCAGGCGACGGCAGGCCTGCAGCAATGAACCCGGAGGTAGAAGTAATTGTCGAAAATTCGATGAAAAAACAAAGCCATAAAGCACCCGCTCAATTACAGTGAAGAGCCTGTTACTCTAGCGTGATGTTCCTGCTGCTTGGGGCTTAGAAGCTTCAGTCGATATCGGCCACCACTTCGCCGGCGCCGCCCTCGATGCGCTGCGACAGCGAGGCCTCCATGAAATCGTCGAGGTCGCCGTCCAGCACGCTCGACGGGCTTGTGCTCTCGACGCCCGTGCGCAGATCCTTCACCAACTGATAGGGCTGCAGAACATAGGATCGGATCTGATGGCCCCAGCCGATATCGCTCTTCGACGCTTCGGTGGCGTTGGCCACCGCCTCGCGCTTCTTCAGTTCTTCCTCGTAGAGCCGCGAACGCAGCATCTCCCAGGCCTTCGCCTTGTTCTTGTGCTGGGAGCGCTCAGCCTGGCAGGCGACCGCGATGCCGGTGGCGAGATGGGTGATGCGGACCGCTGAATCGGTGGTGTTGACGTGCTGGCCGCCCGATCCGGACGAACGATAGGTGTCGATGCGGACATCCGATTCGGAAACGTCGATCTCGATCGTATCGTCGATCACGGGATAGACCCAGACGCTGGCGAAGGAGGTGTGACGGCGCGCATTGCTGTCATAGGGCGAAATACGCACCAGACGGTGAACGCCGGATTCCGTCTTCAGCCAACCATAGGCGTTGTGGCCTTTGATCAGCAGCGTGGCGGATTTGATGCCGGCCTCTTCGCCGTCATGCACCTCCAGCACCTCGACCTTGAAGTGGCGCCGCTCGGCCCAACGCGTGTACATGCGCAGGAGCATCGAGGCCCAGTCCTGGCTTTCGGTGCCGCCGGCGCCGGCATGGATTTCGAGATAGCTGTCGTTGGCGTCGGCCTCGCCGGAAAGCAGCGTCTCGATCTGGCGGGCCTTTGCTTCGCCGCGCATCGAGCGGATCGCGGCTTCCGCCTCGGCGACGACGCCCTCATCGCCCTCCTCCTCGCCGAGCTCGATCAAGCCGATATTGTCTTCCAGCGCCTGGGTGAGGCCTTTGACTGCGGCGATGCCTTCCTCGAGGCCCTGGCGCTCACGCATCAGCTTCTGCGCCTCCAGCGGTTCGTTCCAGAGGCTCGAATCCTCGGCACGCACATTCAGGTATTCAAGCCGCTTTATGGCTTGATCCCAGTCAAAGATGCCTCCTCAGCAGGGTTATCGCCTGCCTGATTTCGTCGACAATATTCTGCGTTTCCGCGCGCATGGCTGGCCGTTCTGTCCTGTGCTGAAATGGTGCCCTGTCGCTTAAGCAGAGCTTGGGTTGGCGCGATACATAGGGACGGCACCGCCGCCTGTAAAGCGAAATGGGCCGGCTCGAAAACCGGCCCAAACACCTTAGACCTATGTCAGTAGAGCCCGCCGCCGCCGGACTGGATGGCTTGGTTGGCCTGTGGCGACAGCGCGCCGCCGGAGGCGTTGGAGCCGTCCTCGCCCATGCCGATCACCCAATAGCTGTCGGCGGGGCCGGTGCCCGGCTTGAAGGCTTCGATAAAGGCGCCGGCGTCGTCCGGGTTGGCCCGCATGCCGGTTTTGCGATTGATGGCGATCAGTTTCATGCCTTCGGGAACCTGGAAATCGACATTGGGCGTGCCGTCCAGCGCCACGCGCATGAAATCCTTGAAGATCGGCGCAGCAAGGCCGCCGCCGGTCGCGCCCTTGCCAAGACCTTTGGGCTGATCATAGCCCATATAAAGGCCGACAACGAGGTTGGGCGTATAGCCGATGAACCAGGTATCCTTCTCGTCGTTTGTCGTTCCGGTCTTGCCGGCGATGTGGCGGCCGAGTTCGGCAACGGTAGCGCCGGTACCGCGCTCGACGACGCCCTCCATCATCGAAGTGATCTGATAGGCGGTCATCGGATCGAGCACCTGCTCGGAATTGTCGACCAGTTCCGGCTCAGGCTGGTTCTGCCATTCGGCCGCATTGCAATTTTCGCAGCCGCGTTCGTCCTGCCTGTAGACCGTCTTGCCGTAGCGATCCTGGATCCGGTCGATCAGCGTCGGCTTGATCGACTTGCCGCCGTTGGCCATGATCGAATAAGCCGATACCATGCGCATCACGGTCGTCTCGCCCGACCCCAGCGCCATCGGCAGATACGGCGCCAGTCGATCATAGACGCCGAAGCGCTCGGCATATTCGGCGACCAGCTTCATGCCCATGTCGTTGGCCAGGCGCACAGTCATCAGATTGCGCGACCTCTCGATGCCGGACCGCAAGGTCGCCGGGCCCGCAGTCCTTCCATCGTAGTTTTTCGGCGTCCAGGTCGTGTTGCCGCTCTTGATGGTGATCGGGCCATCCATGATCACCGAAGCCGGCGTATAGCCATTGTCGAGAGCGGCCGCATAGACGATCGGCTTGAACGACGAACCCGGCTGCCGCATGGCCTGCGTGGTACGGTTGAATTCGGATAGCGAATAGGAGAATCCGCCGACCATGGCCAGAACGCGCCCGGTATGCGGATCCATGGCGATCAGGCCGCCCTCCACTTCGGGGGCCTGGCGCAAGATATAGGCCCCATCCGTATCTTCTTTCTTCTGCACGAAGATGACGTCGCCAGGCTTCAGCACGTCCGCCGGCGATTTGGCCTTGACGGTCTTGCCGCCGACCACATGACGCATGGCGAAACTCATGTCCTCGCGGCTGACGGTGCCTTCGATGCGATCCTTGACGAGTTCGCCCGAGATCTGCCGGGTCGGCCGAAGGCCGATCGACAGGCCGCTCTCCGAGCTGTCGAGCACGACGGCGAGCGACCATTCGGGCACGTCGTCCAGTCCCTTGACTTCGCTCAAAGGCACGCCCCAGTCGCCGGATACGTCGATGGTCTTCCCCGGCCCGCGATAGCCGCGCAGCGTATCGAACTTCATCAGGCCGTTCTGCATGGCTTTGCGGGCGATGAGCTGCATCTTGGGATCGAGCGTCGTACGGACGGACAGGCCGCCCTCGTAGAGCGCATTCTCGCCGTAGCGCGCACTGATCTGGCGACGCACCTCCTCGGTGAAATATTCGCCGGCGAACAGATAGGTGCCGGAGCGGCGTGGCTTGACGCCGAGCGGCTCGGCCTTGGCCTTGGCACCTTCCTCTTGCGTAACGTAGCCGTTGCCGACCATCTGGTCGATCACCCAGTTGCGGCGCTCGATGGCGCGGTCGGCATATTTGAAGGGGTGATAGTTGGAGGGGCCCTTCGGCAAAGCCGCCAGATAGGCCGCCTCCGCCACGGTGAGTTCATTCACCGCCTTGTCGAAATAGGTGAGTGCTGCGCCGGCGACGCCATAGGCGCCAAGCCCGAAGAAAATCTCGTTAAGGTAGAGCTCGAGGATGCGGTCCTTCGAATAGGCCTGCTCGATGCGGAAGGCGAGGATCATCTCCTTGATCTTGCGCTCGTAGGTCTGGTCCGAGGACAACAGGAAGTTTTTCGCCACCTGCTGGGTGATCGTCGAGGCGCCGACCTGGCGCTTGCCCGAGCCAGCATTCTGCAGATTGACCATGACTGCGCGGCCAAGGCCGGTCATATCGATGCCGGGGTGATTGTAGAAGTTTTTGTCCTCGGCAGACAGGAAGGCCGCCTTGACACGATCCGGCACCGCCTGGATCGGCAAATACAGGCGCCGCTCGCGCGCATATTCGGCCATCAGCGCACCGTCGGACGCATGGATGCGGGTCGTCACCGGCGGTTCATACTTGGCCAGGACCTCGTAGTCGGGCAAATCCTTCGACAAATGGCTGATATAGATCGCCACGCCGGCCGCGACCAAAAGGGCCAGCGCGGTGCCGATGCCGAAGAAATAGCCAATAAGACGAATCATGCCCGCTCCAGTCCTTGGTTCGGGAATTGCCTAAACGAAGCCGCCTTTCGCGCAAGCTTTCGAGACGATCCCGACCGGTAATCGAAAATCCATGTCGCCACCATGTGGGCAAAATGCGGCAGCATGGAATTTCGGCTTCGAAATGGCGGAAATACAGTGCAAAGTGTTGTTGTCATGCAACGCTGCCACTGACTATGGGCGGCGGCGGGCATCTCAGCCTCCGGTTCCGGCTCCGGTCTTGGCTGAAGCGAATAGGGCGATGGCATTGGTTATGCTCTGGGCCGCCTTGCTGCGCCAATCGGCGCTGAGCAGTTGTGCCTCGTCCTTGGCATTCGACAGATAGCCGAGTTCGACCAGCACGGAGGGAACATCCGGCGCCTTCAACACCTTGAAGCTGGCCGAACGCTGCGGATTGTTGATGAGGCCGACACTGGTGGAGAGCTGGCCGACCAGCGTTTGGGCAAAACTCATCGAGAAACTGTGCGTCTCGCGGCGAATCAGGTCGATCAAGATGTCGGTTACTTCCTTGTTGTCGTCCTTGATTTCCATACCGGCGAATTGGTCGGAAAGGTTTTCACGGTCGGCGAGCGCCTGAGCTTCGGGATCGGAAGCCTTGTCGGAGACGGTGTAGACGGTTGCGCCGCGAAGGCCCTTGACCCTGATGGTGTCGGCGTGGATCGAAATGAGCAGATCGGCCTCGTGCTGGCGGGCAATGCGCACGCGGTCGTCCAGCCGCAGGAATTGGTCCGTTTCGCGCGTCATGAACACGTCGTATTTGCCGACTGCGGCGAGTTTGTCCCGCAATTCGGTGGCGAAAGCGAGCGTGACGTTCTTCTCGACGGTGCCGTTCATGCCCTCGGCGCCGCCGTCGATGCCGCCATGGCCTGGATCGATGACGACGGTGAAGCGATGGCCTGGATTGGAGACAGGGCCGGTGCCGACCCGGCCGCCCTTGTCGGAGGAGACCGTCGAGCCGGTGGTCAACGCCTGATTGGCAAGAGCGGCGTCGAACTCCCGCACGGACGCCGCCGACATGTCGATGGCGATGCGGTAGCCGTTGCCGTCATCGTTCTTGAGCACGTCGAACCTGTCCACGGCGAACGGACCCTTGCCGGTGAGAATCAGCCGCGACACTCCCTCGCCGAGATCGCCGTAGCGCACGCTCCTGACCAGGCCGCGCGCCTTCACCTCCTTGGCATTGATGGCGAATCTCGTGCTTGGCAGGTCGACGACCAGACGGTGGGGGCCGCGCAGCAGGAACCATTTGACGTCGGGCTCACGATCGAAATTCATGACGATGCGCATCTTGGTGGCGTCACCCGCCATTTTGTAGCTCGTCACTGCCAGCGGCGCGTCGGCGGCAAAGGAGACTGGCGAAAGAGCCAGGCAAGCGACAACCAGCAACAGCAGGCAAGCGGCGTGGAAGCGGGCGGCGTAGAAAAAAATGCCTCCGGCGCGACCACTCATGTGGGTGAAGACTGCCAGTCCCATCTCTTCCAGTCGCTCCGGTTTGGCGTGAGGCGCCCGATCCTGTTGTCGGCCAATCTTGCTTGTCGGAGTGTCGTCGTCTTGTCGAAACGCCGGTCAGGCCGCGAACTCGATTAACGGTTGGTAACCAGAGAAGGTTAACCAAGCCTTTTCACGCAACGCTTAAAGCCGTGCTTCCGTTGCGGAACTGCATTTTGCCGGCATCGGAAATCGGGGTTGCCTTCCAACCCGCCAAATCATAAAAGCGATGGTGGATCACTGCAATCCTGGAACCGTCCTTCTCCGCAGCTTCCTGCTACAGGTGAGATGAACGACGGCTCCTTTCGCGTCAGGCGAAAAGGCAACAGGTGATCGCGACGAATTTCGCAGGTGTAAGCCCGTGGCGGGGGAAGCGCCTGCGTGAGGAAAACGGCCGGGGTTGTCCCGCGCCGGCTCTGTACGAGCAAACAAGCTGGTCCGGTTTTCCCGGGCTTTGGTTCAAAAAGGTTCTGCTGGTTACGATGGCTTCAAGCGCAATCATGGAAAGGTCCGCAGCAAACCGCGCCATTATGGCTGCGGGCGGCACCGCCATGGCGCTCAGGCAGCGGCCGGCGGACATTCAATTGCCCGGCACCCATGTTCATCCACACTCACAGCGGCGGGCTTTGCCTCGCAAGCTGCGGCTGACGGCTGCCGGGGGGAAACGAAATAATGCCCAACAAAATGCTGATAGACGCCTCCCACCCGGAGGAAACACGAGTTGTCGTCGTTCGCGGTAACCGTATTGAAGAATTCGACTTTGAATCCCAGGACAAGAAGCAGCTCAAAGGAAATATCTACCTCGCCCGCGTAACCCGCGTCGAACCCTCGCTTCAGGCAGCCTTTGTCGAATATGGCGGCAACCGTCACGGTTTTCTCGCCTTCAGTGAAATTCATCCCGACTACTACCAGATTCCGGTGGCCGACCGTCAGGCGCTGCTGCGCGCGGAAGCGCAGGAGGCTGAAGACGAGGACGATGAGGACGGCGATGGCGACGATCGCCAGAACCGCGATCGCGGCCGGCGCGGACGCCGCCGCGGCGGCAAGAGCCGCGACCGAGGCGAGCACAAGCGTGATGCAGGTGCGGCCGATTCGGACGATTCCGTCGATTCCAGCGACAGCGGGTCCAGCGACAGCGGGTCCAACGACAGTGTCTCCAATGAGTCCAATGACAGCCGTTCCACTGAGGGCGGCGAACACGGCGAGGATGCGGTCGCGCAGAACGTCGATGCCTCAGAAAAAGTCGACACGCCGTCCGCTGCTTCGGAACATGGCGAGGATGTCGCCAGTCATAGCGAGGCAAGTCCTGATGAGACGAGCCGTGACGAGACTGGCCATGGCCGTGACGAAACTGGCGGTGACGAAACTGGGCCTTCCAAAGGCGGTCCGAATTCCATCGCCGCCAGCATCGAATCGGATGTGATTTCCGAAGCCGTGCCGCAGGCTGATGCGGCCGGCGAAGCCACCTCCACCGACAATGATCGCGGCATGCTGGAAGAGGTGCAGTCATCGCATCCGGATGACCATGAGGTCGAATCGGTCGGCGCCGAGGATGCGCTGGAAGAAGCGCGCAACCGCCGCAAGCCGGTGCGCCGCCAGTACAAGATCCAGGAAGTGATCAAGCGCCGGCAGATCCTTCTGGTGCAGGTCGTCAAGGAAGAGCGCGGCAACAAGGGCGCGGCGCTCACCACCTACCTGTCGCTTGCCGGCCGCTATTCGGTGCTGATGCCGAACACGGCGCGCGGCGGCGGCATCTCGCGCAAGATCACCAACGCACAGGACCGCAAGCGGCTGAAGGAGGTCGTCGCCGATCTCGAAGTGCCGCAGGGCATGGGCGTCATCCTGCGCACGGCCGGCGAAAGCCGCACCAAGGCCGAGATCAAGCGCGACTACGAATATCTGATGCGGCTTTGGGAAAACGTCCGCAACCTGACGCTGCAGTCGACGGCCCCTGCCCTCGTCTACGAGGAAGGCAGCCTGATCAAGCGCTCGGTGCGCGACCTCTATAACAAGGACATCGACGAGATCCTGGTCTCCGGCGAAGAGGGTTATCGCGAGGCCAAGGATTTCATGCGCATGCTGATGCCCAGCCACGCCAAGGTCGTGCAGCCGTTCCGCGACACGACGCCGATCTTCGTGCGCAACGGCATCGAGGCGCAGCTCGACCGCATGCTGCAGCCGCAGGTGACGCTGAAGAGCGGCGGCTACATCATCATCAACCAGACCGAAGCGCTGGTCGCCATCGACGTCAATTCGGGCCGCTCCACCAAGGAGCACTCGATCGAGGACACAGCGCTTCACACCAATCTGGAAGCGGCCGAGGAGGTCGCACGGCAGCTGAGGCTGCGCGATCTCGCCGGCCTGATCGTCATCGACTTCATCGACATGGAGGAGAACCGCAACAACCGCTCCGTCGAGAAGCGGCTGAAGGATCACCTCAAGAACGATCGCGCCCGCATCCAGGTCGGCCGCATCTCGCATTTCGGCCTGATGGAGATGTCGCGCCAGCGCATCCGCGCCAGCGTGCTGGAATCGACGATGAAGCCTTGCCCGCATTGCGGCGGCACCGGCCATGTGCGGTCCGATTCGTCCGTCGCGCTGATGGTGGTGCGGGCGATCGAGGAATTCCTGCTCAAGGATTCGCGCAGCCACATCACGGTGCGGACGCCGGCGGCGACCGCGCTCTATGTGCTCAACCACAAGCGCGGCACGCTGGTGGAGCTCGAGAACCGCTTCGGCCTGACCATCACCGTCGAGGCCGACGATACGGTCGGCACCCAGCACTATGCGATCTTCCGCGGCGCGCAGGCCGAAAAGCCTGAAGGCTTCGTCGAGGTGCGGACCTTGCCCGCCTATGTCGAGCCGGAAGAGCCCGCCGACGAAATCGTCATCGAGGAGGAGGAAGACGAGGTCGTTGCACCGGCGGAACAACCGCGCCAGGCGCAGCAGCCGCAGCAGCCAAGGCCCAGCGAGGATGGCGAAGGCCGCGACCGCAAGCGCCGCAAGCGCCGCAGACGGCGCGGCGGCAAGGATCGCGACCGCGAGCATGGCGCCCCCGTGGAAGGTGCGTCCATCTCGGCCACTGCCGATGGCGTCTCCGAGGCCGCAAGCGATGAAGGCGCCGAAGCAGACCACGAGGACCAGGTCGGCGTCACCGAGGCGGTGGAAGCGTCGGATGACGTCCAACGGCCTGATGAAGGTCAAGAGCCTGACGAAGGTCGGGAGCCTGATGAAGGTCTGGGCAAGAAGCGTCGGCGCGGCAAGCGCGGCGGCAAGCGCAATCGCCGTGAAGACGGCGAAGGCGAGGTCGATGCAGGCACTGCCGAGTCGGCTGACCGTCCCGAGGTCTTGGAGGCCGTCTCCGGCGAACCGGCAGCAGCAACGCCGGTCGAAGCAACGCCGGTCGAAGAGCCTGTCGACCTTGCTCCGGCCAATGACGACATGCCAAGCGCCGAAAAGCCGAAGAAGCCGCGCCGCGCCGCCAAGCCGAAGAAGGCCGCGGCGGACGTCGTTGCCGAGACGCCGGTAGCCGAGCCGGAAATTTCTGCCGAGGCTCCCGCAGCTGTTTCGGAGGAAACAGCCGTGGCCGCCGTCGACGAGAAACCGAAGGTCCGCCCATCGCGACGCAAGCCCGTACCGGTCGATGCTCCGGTTGAGCCGATCGTGTCCTCGACTGTTGCCGAAGAGGAAAAGACCGAGGAGAAGCCGAAGCGTGCTGGCTGGTGGCAGCGGAAAGGCTTTTTCTAAGCTTTTCGGTGGTTTAGCCTGATCTTTTGAACAAAAAAATCCCGCGCTGTCCTGTCGACAGCGCGGGATTTTTCTTGTCTGAAGCGGGCAAATCTCTATGGCGCGAAAACCGACCACTTCATCATCTTCGCCAGCCTTTCCAGCGCAATCGACCCCAGCCTGGAATTGCCGTTGGCGTTGAGGCCGGGCGACCAGACGGCGAGCGAGGCCACGCCCGGCACGATTGCTAAAATGCCGCCGCCGACGCCGCTCTTGCCCGGGATGCCGACGCGGAAGGCGAAATCGCCGGAGCCGTCATAGTGGCCGCAGGTCAGCATCATCGCGCCGATGCGGCGCGCGCGCTCGGCCGACACCACGGAATGGCCAGTCGCCGGGTTCTTGCCGCCATTGGCGAGGAAGCGGCCGGCCAGAGCCAGTTGCCGGCAGCTCATCGCGATGGCGCAATGGTGGAAATAGACGCCCAGCGCCAGATCCGGCGCGTGGCTGAGATTGCCGAAGGATTTCATGTAGTTGGCGAGCGCCAAGTTGCGAAAACCGGTGGCTCGTTCCGAAGCCGCGACCTCGCGGTCGATGATGATGGTCTCGTCGTCGGCCAGGAACTGGATGAAGCGCAGGATCTCGCCGATCGCCTCGCGCGGCTGGTGGCCGGCGAGCAGAATGTCGGAAATGACGATGGCGCCGGCATTGATGAACGGATTGCGCGGAATGCCGTTCTCGTGCTCGAGCTGGACGATCGAGTTGAACGGGTTGCCCGAAGGCTCGCGCCCGACACGCTGCCACAACGCGTCGCCGACATTGCCAAGCGCCAGTGTCAGCGTGAACACCTTCGAAATGCTCTGGATCGAAAACGGCTCATCGGCGTCGCCCGCCATCAGCACGCGACCGTCATTGGTCACCGCGGCAATGCCGAACTTTTTCGGATCGACATTGCCGAGCTGCGGAATGTAGGTCGCGACGTCGCCGCGATCGGTGCGCTCGGCCATTTCGGCGGCAATCTCGGTCAAAGCCTGCTCGAGGTCCGGCATCGCGCTATCTCAGCCAGCGTTCGATGCGCATCATCGCCTCGACCATCTCGTCGTGGCTGCCGGCATAGGAAAAGCGCATGGCTCGATGACCTTGAAGCGGATCGAAGTCGCGACCGGGCGTCGCCGCCACATGCGCCTCGGCCAGCATCTTGCGCGCGAAGGCCATGCTGTCGTTGGTGTGCCTGGTGACATCGCAGAAGGCGTAGAACGCCCCGTCCATCGGTGCCGCCAGGGTAAAGCCGAGTTCCGGCAGGCGTTTCATCAAAAGCTCGCGATTGCCTGCGTAGCGCGCCTTCACCGCCTCCAATTCCGCGGTTGCCTTGAACGCCTCGATCGCGGCGATCTGGGACAGTTCGGGCGGTGAGATGTAGAGACTCTGGGCGATGCGCTCGACCGGCCGCACCAAGGGTTCCGGCAGCACCATCCAGCCGATGCGCCAGCCGGTCATGCAATAGTATTTCGAGAAGGAATTGATCACCGTCACGTCAGGGCCGCAGGCAAGTGCTGTGCTGTCCGGCGCAGCGTAAGCCAGCCGATGGTAGATCTCGTCGGAGATCACGGCGATGCTGAGCTCTTGTGCCGTCGTCACCAGCGCCGACAACTCGTCGGCGGGGATAATCGCCCCGGTCGGATTGGCCGGGCTGGCAAACAACACGCCCTTCAGCGTCTTTTCGCGATGCGCAGCCTTCAGATGCTCGGCGTGGAGATAGGCATCACCGTCGAGCTCGATCTCGACGATCTCGATGCCGAGCGCGGCCATGATATTGCGATAGGCCGGATAACCGGGTGCGGCGATGGCGACACGGTCGCCTGGATCGAACATCGCCAGAAATGCCAGGTTGAAGGCGGCCGACGATCCGGTGGTGACGGCGATCCGACCGGGTGAAACGGCCAGCCCGTAGTGGTCGGCATAGTGCTGCGCGATAGCCTCGCGCAGGCCCGCAAGACCCAATGCGTCGGTGTAGCCGATGCGCCCC
The DNA here is from genome assembly GCF_055811535.1 of Mesorhizobium sp. WSM4816. Classification (NCBI taxonomy): domain Bacteria; kingdom Pseudomonadati; phylum Pseudomonadota; class Alphaproteobacteria; order Hyphomicrobiales; family Phyllobacteriaceae; genus Mesorhizobium; species Mesorhizobium sp. WSM4816. The sequence goes on from NZ_JBVVQR010000038.1 coordinate 40,292, forward strand.
ATCTTCAATGCCTGCGTTGCCGCTTGCCTGACTCCGGCCGGCGCCGGATCGGACGGCTGGCCAACGGCCATGGAAACGACCGGCACGCCCTTGGCCTTCAGCCGATTCGCTTCCGCCAGAACGTCCATGGCGTGGAACGGCTCGACGTCGCCGCGACGCGAAAGCGATACAACCATTTGACCTCATTTCCTTGTTCGCCCTTGGGTCCGCCCATTGGGTCAGCCCTTTGAGATCGCCCATGGGCCGGCGCTTGCCGGCTGCCGGCGCCGCGCTTTGGCGTCCCGCGCCGCACAAATGCCCGATTGATGTGAGGTTCACAAGTTCAGTAAAGTTTCAGTGCCGACTTTTCATCCTTCACCCGCTCGTCTACCAGTGGACCTGCCATGTTGAGCCGACCCAAATCGACGATAGCCAGGGCAGCGCGCGCCTTCGCGACGCTTTCGCTTGCCGCGACGGTCGCTGTGACCGGCACGGTCAGCGCTTTTGCGCAAAATGTGCCGGTGGTGCGCGATGCCGAGATCGAGGCGCTGGTGCGCGCCTATGCGCGGCCGATCTTCAGGGCCGCGGGCCTGCCGGAAGACGGCGTCGACATCGTGCTGGTCAACGACCAGAGTTTCAACGCCTTCGTTGCCGGGTCCCGCCTGTTCATCAACACCGGCGCCCTGATGTCGTCGGAGACGCCCAACGAGATCATCGGCGTCATCGCCCATGAAGCCGGCCATATCGCCGGTGGCCACCAGCATAAATTGCGCAACCAGCTCGAACGCGCCAAGACGATGGCCATCATCGCGACGCTGCTTGGCGCCGGTGCCATGGTTGCCGGCGCCACCAGCAAAAGCCGGGGCCTGGCCGGCGCCGGCATGGGGGTTGCAGCTGGCGGCGGCGAGATGGCGCAGCGCAGCATCCTCGCTTATCAGCGCACCGAAGAGATGACCGCCGACCGCTCGGCGATAACCTATCTCAATGCCACCGGCCAGTCCGGCCTGGGCATGCTGAAGACCTTCGGCCGCTTTCAGAGCGCACTTTCGCTGTCGGGGGCGCAGGTCGACCCCTACCGGATCAGCCATCCGCTGCCGCGCGAACGCATTGCCAACCTCGAAGTCCTGGTCAAAAAAAGCCCCTACGTCGAAAAGGTCGATCCGCCGGCGCTGCAGCAGCGGCACGACATGATGCGCATCAAGATCGCTGCCTATATGGGAGGTCAGGCCGCCGCATCGCGGCTGATGCGCAAGATGCCGGGAAGCCTCGCCTCGCAATATGGCGACGCGCAGACGAGCTTCCTTTTCGGCAATCTGGCCGGGGCGCTTGCCAAGACCAACGCGCTGATCAAGGCACAGCCGAAGAACCCCTATTTCCAGGAATTGCGCGGCGACATCCTGATGAAGGCGAACAAACCGAAGGCTGCCGCGGAAGCCTATGCCAAGGCGGTCAGCCTCGACCCAGCGCGATCCGGGCTGCTGCCGGTTTCCTACGGCCAGGCGCTGATGGCAGTCGGCACGCCCGATTCCCTGGAGAAAGCGGTGGTGCAGATCAACAAGGGTCTCGCGCGCGACCGAGAAAACGCCGTCGGTTACCGCCATCTTGCGCAGGCCTATGGCGAGCTTGGCAACATTCCGGCCGCCGACCTTGCGACCGCCGAAGGCCATTTCTATTCTGGCGCCTACAAGGATGCCAAGATCTTCGCAATGCGCGCGCAGATGAAAATGAAGCGTGGCGAGCCGGGCTGGATCCGCGCGCAGGACATCATAAACTACGCACCATCAGGCAAGAAAAAGTGAACCTTCCGGCCGTGCGCGGCGACAAGTAGTTGGACCAATCGGGTAGTCGAACCAATCGGGTAGTCGGGCCAATCGGATCGGACAACCCGGCCGGAAACCAGGCAAGAGGATCAGGATGATGAAGAAGGCAATTCTGCTGGGCACCACGGGCGTGGCGGTCGCTCTCGCCATGCTGGGTTTCGGGTTCGTGACCGGAAGTCCGCAGACGGCAAAGGCCGATGCCGCGCAGATCGCCCAGGCAGCCTCCCCCGACACCAAGATCGACCGGGCTGAAGTCGAAGGCATCATCCGCGACTATCTGCTGAAGAACCCGGAAGTGCTGCTGGAAGCTCAGGAGGCGCTCGAGGCCAAGCAGAAGGAGGCGCAGCGCGTCGCCAGTCTCGACGTCATCAAGGATGCCAAGGACCAGATCTTCAACTCGGCCTTCGACGGCGTCGTCGGCAATCCGAACGGCAAGGTCACCATCGTCGAATTCTACGACTACAATTGCGGCTACTGCAAACGCGCCATGGAGGACATGCAGACGCTGACGACAGCCGATCCGGATCTGCGCTTCGTGCTCAAGGAGTTCCCGATCCTCGGCCCGGATTCGCAGAAGGCAAGCGTCGTCTCGATGGCCTTCCACCTGATGATGCCGGAGAAATACGGCGAGTTCCACAACGCGTTGCTCGGCGCCCAGGGACGCGCCACCGAAGCGGCGGCCATCAAGGTAGCGCTTTCGCTCGGCGCCGACGAAGCGACGCTGCGCGAGAAGATGAAGGATCCGTCGATCGCCGAGGCCCTCTCCAAGACCTATGATCTTGCCAACAAGCTGGCCATCACCGGAACGCCCTCCTATGTGGTCGGCAACGAGGTGGTGTTCGGTGCGCTCGGCCAGGACGTGCTGGCGAAGAAGATCGAAGCGGCCAAGGCCGCACTCTGATCGGCGGCTGGCTTTCTGCGCAAGCCATTTTCCGCCTGTTGTGGACAGCGAAAGAACCCACTTGCGCTCTTTTCGCAGGCGTCTAAGCCCATTATAGAGGCCCGGTGCGCCGACTGATGCCGGCGCTGATGTGGTGGATTTGAAGTTCCTGCTGCTTTGGCGGCTTGAGCGTTCAGGAACTTTAAATCCACCACATCAGAAATGTATAAATTGCCAGTGTGGCTTTGAAGCCGAAATTCGTTCAAAGCGCTGCTCCAAGGTATTGCGAATTTCGGATTCGAAACCACACCGGGAAAAGGTCGGCATTTTGAAAACGGTTTTCGTCCTGAACGGTCCCAACCTCAACGCGCTCGGCAAGCGCGAGCCGGGCATCTATGGCGGCAAGACGCTGGCCGCGATCGCCGACGATTGCAAGCAGGCAGGTGCGGCACTTGGGCTCGAGATCGATTTCCGTCAGTCGAACCATGAGGGCGACCTCGTCGACTGGATACAGGAAGCCGCCGACAAGGCTGTCGGCATCGTCATCAATCCGGGCGCCTACAGCCACACCTCGATCGCCATTCACGACGCCATCCGCTCCGTCGCGCCATTGCCCGTCGCCGAAGTTCATCTTTCCAACATCCATGCGCGGGAATCATTCCGCCACGTCTCCATGGTCTCGCCGGTCGCCGTCGGCGTGATCTGCGGGTTCGGGCCGCTCGGCTACACACTGGCGCTGCAGGCGCTGGCCGCACGCCTATGACCGGCCAACAAACAGAAGGCTCGAAAATGTCGATAAAAAAGAATGGTGTTGACCAGCAGCTTATCCGCGATCTGGCGGGCATACTGAACGACACCAACCTCACCGAGATCGAGGTCGAGCTGGGCGACTTGAAGGTGCGTGTGTCGCGACAGGCGCCGGCCGTCCATGCGGTCGCCGCAACGCAGCCCGCCTATGCGCCGCCGGCAGCGCAGCCGGCTGGCGCAGCCGCCCCGGCAGCGGCCGACGTGTCCAAGAACGCAGTGGCCTCGCCCATGGTCGGCACCGCCTACCTGGCGCCATCGCCCGACGCCAAGGCGTTCATCGAAGTCGGCCAACAGGTCAAGGAAGGCCAGACGCTGCTGATCATCGAGGCGATGAAGACGATGAACCAGATCCCCTCGCCGCGTGCCGGAACGGTGACGGCGATCCTGTTCGAGGATGCCCAGCCGGTCGAATATGGCATGCCGCTCGTCGTGATCGAGTAGAGCCGGGAACAGCCGAAAAATGTTCCAGAAAATCCTCATCGCCAATCGCGGCGAAATCGCTCTGAGGGTGCTGCGCGCCTGCAAGGAGCTCGGCATCCAGACGGTGGTGGTGCATTCCACCGCCGACGCCGACGCCATGCATGTGCGTCTCGCCGACGAGAGCGTCTGCATCGGCCCGCCGCCGTCGCGCGACAGCTATCTCAACATCCACCAGATCGTCGCGGCGTGCGAGATCACCGGTGCCGACGCAGTGCATCCGGGCTACGGATTCCTGTCGGAGAATGCCAAATTCGCCGATATCCTCGCCGCGCACAACATCACCTTCATCGGCCCGTCCGGCGATCACATCCGCATCATGGGCGACAAGATCGAGGCCAAGCGCACCGCAAAGCGCCTCGGCATTCCGGTGGTGCCCGGCTCCGACGGGGCGGTCACCGAGGAAAAGGACGCCAGACGCATCGCCGCCGAGATCGGCTATCCCGTGATCATCAAGGCGTCGGCCGGCGGCGGCGGACGCGGCATGAAGGTGGCGCGCAGCGAAGCCGATCTTGTGGTCGCACTGCAGACGGCGCGCTCGGAAGCCGGTGCCGCTTTCGGCGACGACGCCGTCTACATCGAGAAGTATCTCGAAAAGCCGCGCCACATCGAGGTCCAGGTGTTCGGCGACGGTGCCGGCCGCGGCGTGCATTTCGGCGAACGCGACTGTTCGCTGCAGCGCCGCCACCAGAAAGTCTGGGAAGAGGCTCCCTCGCCGGCGCTCAATGCCGAGGAGCGCGCGCATATCGGCGGCGTCTGTGCCAGGGCGATCGCCGATCTCGGCTACTCCGGCGCCGGCACCATCGAATTCCTCTATGAGAACGGCGAGTTCTACTTCATCGAGATGAACACGCGCCTGCAGGTCGAGCATCCGGTGACGGAGGCAATCACTGGCATCGACCTCGTGCACGAGCAGATCCGCGTCGCCTCGGGCGGCGGGCTTTCCATGCGCCAGGAAGAGATCCGCTTTCAGGGCCACGCCATCGAATGCCGCATCAATGCCGAGGATCCGCGCACCTTCACCCCCTCGCCCGGCACGATCACCCACTTCCACACGCCGGGTGGCCTCGGCATCCGTGTCGATTCCGGCGTCTATTCCGGCTACAAGATCCCGCCTTACTACGACAGTTTGATCGGCAAGCTGATCGTGCACGGCCGCAATCGCGTCGAATGCATGATGCGGCTGCGGCGGGCGCTCGACGAATTCGTCGTCGACGGCATCAAGACGACGCTGCCGCTGTTTCGCGATCTCGTCGGCAATGCCGATATCGCCAATGGCGAGTATGACATCCACTGGCTGGAAAAATATCTGGCCGATGAGGATTAGGACCTGAACTTATAGAATATAATGATGCGATGACCCGTCCTTACGCGCCAGGCTATCGCATCCCGACCGACCTGTTGCTCAAGGCCTACGCCTCGGGCGTCTTTCCGATGGCCGAAAGCGCCACCGATCCGGAAGTGTTCTGGGTGCGGCCGGAGACGCGCGGCATCATCCCGCTGGATGGTTTTCACACGCCCAAAAGCCTGAGGAAGTCGATCCGGAAAAACCTGTTCGATATTCGTTTCGATTTTGATTTCGAGGCGACCATCGACGGCTGCGCCGAGAGGCGCGAGGAACGCCGGTCGACCTGGATCAACGCGCCGATCCGCGAGGCCTATGTCGAACTGCATCGGATGGGCCATTGCCATTCGGTCGAAGCCTGGCGCGAGGGTCGGCTGGTTGGCGGCCTCTACGGCGTGTCTCTTGGCCGGGTGTTCTTCGGCGAAAGCATGTTCGCCAGGGAAACGGACGCGTCGAAGGTCTGCCTGGTGCACCTGGTCGAACGCCTGAAGGATCGACACTTCGCCTTGCTCGACACGCAGTTCACCACCGAGCACCTCAAACGCTTCGGCGCGATCGACGTGCCAAGGGGCAAATACGAAAAGATGCTGGCCGACGCGCTGAAGGGCGAGGCGGTGTTTTTCCCATGATCTGCGCCAAAGGTCGGGTTTTTGGTCAGGTTTTTGCGGCAGGCTCAAGCGGCGTCTGCGCGTGGAACATCATCTTCCAGCCATTGACGCGATGGACATAGCCGGTGCTGACCAGCGCCGCATAAGGCTCGCCATTCTCGCGCGTGGCATGGGCCTCATAAGTCAGCATGACAATGTCGCTGCCCGGCTCGATGATGCCCTTGAGGTCGATGTCGAGATCGCGCCAGCGATTTAGGCCCGTCGCGGTTTCGGCCAGATCGGCGTTGCTCATCGTTTGCGCCATCTGTGGGAAAGCCACCAGGCATTTGGTGTCGGCATTGGCTTTGAAATAGGCTGCGTCGCCGGTCCAGAACCCTTTTTCGAGATCGAGGAGTTCGTTCTTGTTGGCCATCATGGGAACATCTCCGTAACGCCAGCCATGACCAACGCACGGAGAAAAAGGCGGTTCCGGAAGGCTCAGTAGGGATCCCGAACAGGCGATCCCGCACGCCAGGCATTATAACTGGTCTTGGCTAATTGGTTTTGGCCGCGTCGGGTGCCGGCACTACCGACTTCTGCTTGCAGCCCTTCAGCCAGACGTCGTAGACGGCGTGCTCGACGGCGTTGAGGCCGGGGCTTTCGGCAAACATCCAGCCGGTGAAGATACGGCGGATCTTGCGATCCAGCGTGATCTCGTCGACCTCGACGAAAGAATCGGTCTTCGGCTCTTCGGTTTGCGGCTGCGAATAGCAGATGCGCGGCGTCACCTGCAAAGCGCCGAACTGCACCGTTTCGTCGATATAGACATCGAAGGTGATGATGCGGCCGGTGATCTTGTCGATGCCGGCGAATTCGGCGACAGGATTGGTGATGCGTTGTGGTGCGGCCGGTGCCGCCGGCGCCACTGTCGCATCCGGTTCCACTGTCGCATCCGGGTCCAATGGCGGTGCAGCCGGGTCCACTGGCGCCTCCGGTTCCACTTGCGCCTCCGGCTCCATTGGCGCCTCAAATTCCGTCGGCGCCCCCGGGTCCACTGGCGCCTCCAGCGTCTGAGCGGCGGCGATGCTAAAAGCCGCAAAAGCGGTGGCGGCCACCGTCAGTCCGCCTATCGAGATTCGGCTGAAAATGCTCATGTTGGGATCCGGTGGTTTGCGCCCGGGGTGATTCTGTCGCGCCCAAGGCTAGTCGCTGCTGTCAGATCGACAAGCTGCTAAACGCCAATTGTGGCGATAAAGGATCGATCCGCCCTTGGCGAGCGGTTAGAGACCGTTTGGAAACTCTACTCTGGCGGCCATCTGACGGCACTTTCTGCGCTTACCTACAGCGCCGCGCGTCCTTTCGACGCGCGGCGCTCTAATGTCCGCTCCGCGCCGGTTCTCGAAACCACCACCATATGACTCGCCAGAGCGAATTTCGAAACCGTCTCTTACGACCCCGGCGTCCAGGCGTCGTAATCGCCGGTCACCTGCGGGCGGTGCTGATTGCTGAGTATGGAGCCCTTGGGGCGATAGGCCGCGACACTTCCGGTGAGGTTCGGCTGATGCGGCTTCTGCCAGTCGCGTGGCTTGTAGGTGTCGCTCGTCGGCGGGACATCGAAGCGGTGATGCATCCAGCCATGCCAGCCGGGCGGAATCATCGAGGCTTCCGAATAGTCGCGATAGATGACCCAGCGGCGGGTGCGGCCTTCCGAATCGACACCACCCTCGTAGTAGACGTTGCCAGCCTCGTCCTGCCCGACTTTCTTGCCATGCCGCCAGGTGTGGAAGCGCGTGCCCAGCGTCTGGCTGTTCCACCAGGTGAAAAACTGCAGAAGGAAAGTCTTCATCCAAAATCCCCGTGGCAAATCCCCGCGGTGGCGACAGCGGCGGCGCCTGTTTCCTGCTTATGGCGTCAGGCCATCGCCAAGGCAAGGGTTTTGCCGCATGAGCCCGTGCAAATGGCCGTCGGAAAACCGACGCATCGTGGCAAGTCTTTCGCGTCCTGTCGAGGCATGCCTTGCCAAGGCTGCCTGGTCTTTCTAAAGCTCAGCGCGCCGCATGCAGGTACCCAGCCTGATTGACGGTTGAGGGAGGGAATGATGGCCCCAGACGCATCCGGCGCCGATCCGCGGATCAGTGCCAGCTCCATTCGCCTGCGCAAGGGCGGCGAGCCGATCGTCTGCCTCACCGCCTATACCTATCCCATCGCTCGCCTGCTCGACGATCATGTCGACCTGCTTCTGGTCGGCGACAGCGTGGCCATGGTTCTCCATGGCCACAAGACCACGCTGGGCGCCTCGCTGGAGATGATGATCGCCCACGGACAAGCGGTGATGCGAGGGGCAGCCAGGGCCTGCGTGGTGGTTGACATGCCGGCCGGAAGCTATGAGGCAACGGCGCGCCAAGCCGTCGCCTCGGCGCGGCGGATTGTCGGCGAAACCGGTTGCCAGGCCGTCAAGCTGGAGGGTGGCGTCACAGTTGCCCGACAGATTGCGGCGATTGTCGCTGCCGGCATTCCGGTCATGGGACATATCGGCTTGCAGCCGCAATCGGTGGAAAGCGACGGCGGCTACAGGATCAAGGGCCGGACCGACGAGAATGTGGCTGCGCTTTATCGCGACGCCGAAGCGGTCGAAAAAGCCGGCGCGTTTTCGGTGGTCATCGAAGGCACCGTCGAGACCGTCGCCGCCGACCTCACCCGGCACATTTCCATTCCAACCATCGGCATTGGCGCCAGCGGCGACTGTGACGGCCAGATCCTGGTCATCGACGACATGGTCGGCCTGACCGTCGACCGGGTGCCGAAATTCGTCAAGCAATATGCCGACCTGCGCAGCGTCATATCGCAAGCGGCAGCCAGCTATGCAGCGGAGGTGCGCAGCCGGACATTCCCCGGCTCGAGCCACGTTTATTTGGCCGCAGCCGACAAGAGCGAACCGTGAGCCGGGGCGAAGCATGAGCGGACCTCTCGTCATCGACAGCGTCGCCGCCCTTCGCGCGCAAATCCGCGACTGGCGTCGCGATGGCCTCAGCCTTGCCATGGTGCCGACCATGGGTGCGCTGCATGACGGCCATATCTCGCTGATCAGGATCGCGCTGGAGAAGGCCAATCGCTGCGTCGTCTCGATCTTCGTCAACCCGACCCAGTTCGCGCCGAGCGAAGATCTCGACAAATATCCGCGCCAGCTCGGCCGCGACCTCGACCGGCTGGCCGAGGCCGGCGCACAACTTGCCTTCACCCCTGGTGTGGCGCACATGTACCCGGCCGGCTTCGCCACCAGGATCTCGGTCGGCGGGCCAGCCGCCGGGCTGGAATCGGATTTCCGGCCGAGCTTCTTCGACGGCGTCGCAACCGTCGTGGCAAAGCTCTTCCTGCAGGCGTCGCCCGACTGCGCGGTCTTTGGCGAAAAGGATTATCAGCAGCTTTGCGTCGTCAGGCAGCTCTGCAGCGATCTTGATCTGCCGGTGGACATCATCGGCGCGCCAACAATACGCGACGCGCATGGCCTCGCCATGTCGTCACGCAACGCCTATCTCGGCGAAACCGAACTCGCGGTGGCGCGCCAGCTCAACGCCATTTTGCGCCGAACGGCGGCGGCACTCGCGGCAGGCGCGGATGAAGGCAGCGCGACCGCCGAGGCCAGCCGCGCGCTGGTCGAGGCCGGCTTCGAAAAAGTCGATTATGTCGCGGCGCGCGAGAGCCTGACGCTCGCCCCGTGGCGGCCAAACCGCGACGGACGCCTGCTCGCAGCCGCCTGGCTGGGCAAGACCCGGCTGATCGACAATGTGGAAGTTCCCTCCGCCTGAAGCGCGTGCCGTTTGGATGGATTCATGCGACGCGCTTCAAGTTGTTGCTTTGATGCATGTCGTTATTGCAAAACCGCTTCGCACCCTCGGTTCAAGCCCGAGGGCGTGCTTTTGCGCGACATGCCTTAGGGCCAATCAGGCATCAGGGCCAATCAGGCGACCTTGAGATCCTTCATCGCCTTCTCGTAGACATCCTTGATTGGCTTGGATACGTCTTCAGCGGCTTTCGTCGCCGCCGCCTGAAGCTCCTTGCTCTGCTCGACCGTCTTTTCCACCTGCTTGCGCAAGAAGTCTGTCTGCAGCTCGACGAACTCGGAGGGCGATTTCACGGTAACCAGGGCTTCGAGGTGAGAAAAGCTGGCCTCAACATTTGCGCGCAAAGCGGCGATCGTCTTCAGCGACAGCTCATTGCTGGCGGTCTTGGCTGTTTCGAAGGATGACTCAAGAGCCTTCTGGGTCGCCTCGGCGCCGGTCGCCAATTTCGATAAGGCTTCTTTCGATTGCTCGACGCCCTTTTCGGCGACGGCGCGGAACTGATCGGTTACCTCGGTCTGGACTTCTGCATTCTCAACGTTTTCAGCAGTTTTATCAGCGGTCTTGGTCATAGTTTCCATCCTTTGCGGTGGGCGGCCTTTGTAGAAAGGCCGTCTCGTTCATCTAGAACCTGACGTTACGGCATCTGCAGTGCATTGCAATATTTTTGTGCGTCGCACCATGCTTTTTTGCCCCAGCGTTAGCCACTGGTGAATTTCGACCTGCGGGCGTGTTTTTTGCGGACCGCGATTCCGCAATTCAGCCCGCAAACGACCGGCGCAGCCCCGTAAAAACGCAACTGACTGCGACCTGTCAGGCCAGGCAAATCTATTCGATCGCCTTTTCCAAAATCAGCGCCGGCAGCCCTGAGCCACCGCCACAGTCAGCAGTGTTCCCGGCCGGCAAAAACCCTTTCGAGCGATAGAAGGCGACGGCGGGAGCATTTGCCTCTTCCACTTCGACACGCAGCGTCCGCGCCTCGGGAAAGCTGGCCTCGACCTCTTCCAGCAGCGCCTGGCCGATCCCTTGCCTCTGGCAGGCCGGATGCACGTAGAGCTGGTTCAGCATGACGATCCTCGCATCCGTGGTGGCTGCGGCGAACGCCATGCCGCCAATGCGCTTGCCGTCGTCTGCGACCAGGAATTCGGAGTTCGGCCGTATCAGCCGCGCCTTGAGCGAGGCGATCGAATGCCATTCATCGGTTATCTCAGCGACTTTGGCAGCACCATAGATGGCGTCGTAGGTGGCGTGCCACGTTTCGACCAGCAGCGCCCGGACCGCGGCAAGATCGCGCTCGCCAGCGGTGCGAACGAACATCATCCTATTCGATCCCGAGCTTGGCCTTGACGAGGTCGTTGACGGCCTGCGGATTGGCCTTGCCGCCAGTCGCCTTCATCACCTGGCCGACGAACCAGCCGGCCATGCTCGGCTTGGCGCGCGCCTGCTCGACCTTGTCGGGATTGGCTGATATCACCTCGTCGACCGCCTTTTCGATGGCGCCGGTGTCGGTGACCTGTTTCATGCCGCGGCTTTCGACCAGCTGGCGCGGATCGCCGCCTTCGTTCCAGACGATCTCGAACAGATCCTTGGCGATCTTGCCGGAGATGGTGCCCTCTTTTATCAGGTCAATGACCGCGCCGAGCTGATCGGGCGAAACCGGAGCATTTTCAATACCCTTGCCAGCTCTGTTCAAGGCACCGAGCAGATCGTTGATGACCCAGTTGGCGGCAAGCTTGCCGTCGCGACCAGCGGCCACCTTCTCGAAATAGTCGGCGACCGCCTTTTCCGACACCAGGATCGAGGCGTCGTAGGTCGACAGGCCGAGCGAGGAGATCAGCCGCGCCTTCTTGGCGTCGGGCAGTTCAGGCAGATCCTTTGCCAGCGCATCGACATAGGCCTGGTCGAATTCCAGCGGCAGAAGGTCGGGATCCGGGAAATAGCGGTAGTCGTGCGCTTCTTCCTTGGAACGCATCGAGCGCGTCTCGCCCTTGTTGGGATCAAACAGCCGCGTTTCCTGGTCGATCTTGCCACCGTCCTCGAGGATGGCGATCTGGCGGCGCGCCTCGTAGTCGATGGCCTGGCCGATGAAGCGGATCGAGTTGACGTTCTTGATCTCGCAGCGCGTGCCGAATTCGCCGCCGGGCCGGCGCACCGAGACGTTGACATCGGCGCGCAGCGAGCCTTCGTCCATATTGCCGTCGCAAGTGCCGAGGTATCGCACGATGGTGCGCAGCTTGGTGACATAGGCCTTGGCCTCGTCGGCGGATCGCATGTCGGGCTTGGAGACGATCTCCATCAGCGCCACGCCGGAGCGGTTAAGGTCGACATAGGACATCGTCGCATGCTGGTCGTGCATCGACTTGCCGGCATCCTGCTCCAGATGCAGGCGCTCGATGCCGACCTCGATGTCCTCGAACTCGCCCTGCCGGTCGGGACCGACGGAGACGATCACCTTGCCTTCGCCGACGATCGGCTGCTTGAACTGTGAAATCTGATAGCCCTGCGGCAGATCGGGATAAAAATAGTTTTTCCGGTCGAAGACCGATTTGTGATTGATCTCGGCCTTCAGCCCGAGGCCGGTGCGGATCGCCTGCTTGACGCATTCCTCGTTGATGACCGGCAGCATGCCCGGCATCGCCGCATCGACGAGGCTGACATTGGCGTTTGGCGGCGCACCGAACGCCGTCGAGGCGCCGGAGAACAGTTTTGCCTGCGAGGTCACCTGCGCATGGACCTCGAGGCCGATGATGATCTCCCAGTCGCCGGTGGCGCCTGATATCAGGCGCTTGGCGTCGGGTGTGCGGGTGTCGATGAGGGTCATGGTGGCCTGCGCGTTATCGGTGACGGAATTCACGTGAATTCGACGTTTAAAGTGAAGTCATCCGCTAATGCAAACCGCAGAAGGAGACAAGCGTGAAGCCGCAGGCTGGTGGGGCAACCGTTATTGGAAACGTTTGCGCTGCCCCTCACCTGCCTGCCGGCATCCTCTCCCCGTATAGCGACGGGGAGAGGGGCGCCTGCATCAACGATTTCGCCAATCTCCATTGTAGCAAGAAAAGCCGCCAAGGCTGCGGCCGGCCCCTTCTCCCCGTCACTATACGGGGAGAAGGGGCCGGCAGGGCGATGAGGGGCGGCGCCGACTTCGACAAAACTTGCTGGCGATCTCACGCCGTCGCGATATAGGCCCTGATCTCCGCGGCCTCGCGCTCGACATCCTCGATGCGCCGCTTGACTACGTCGCCGATCGAAACGATGCCGTCGAGCAGGCCGTCCTTTTCCACCGGCAGATGGCGGAAACGGCCACTGGTCATGATCTCCATGACCTCGTTGACGGTGTGGTTCTCATTGCAGATCTTCACCTTGGGGGTCATCGCCGAACGCACCGCGATATCCAATGCGGCGGCCCCTTCCCTGGCGAGGACCCGCACGACGTCGCGCTCGGAAAGGATGCCGACGATCTTGTGATCACCATTGGTGATGACCAGCGCACCGATCCTGTGCTCGGCCAGGATGCGAATGGCCTCGCTCAGTTTTTCGTTCGGCCCGAGCGTCAACACGTCGTGGCCCTTCTGCTCGAGAATTGCCTTAACAGTCATGGCGTCCTCCTCAGTTTTACTTGCCGGTTCCTGCCCTGACCGGCTTGCTTAGTAGTGAACATCGTGCGCCGCGATCGATTGCTTTTCAAGTGCGGCGAGGCTTAAGCGCCGAACTCATCCGCCTGCTGGCGCCGATCGAAAGCCCGCAGGCCGAAGAAGCCGGCGACGAAACCGCCAATATGAGCCTCCCAGGCGATCTGGCTGTCGATGCCGGGCGCGAAGGCAACGAGGCCGGTGGCGAGATTGATCACCATCCAGATGGCAAGAAAAGTCACAACGCCGCGCGAGCGGAACACCGCCGCCATCGGCAGCGGCGCGCCGGCGAAGGCGGCTTTGCCAGACGAGCGGTCGGTGCGGAAGCCGAAGCGCGCGGCGGCCCCCATCATGCCGGAAATCGCCCCCGATGCGCCGACCAGCGGCGCCTCGCCGAGCGGATGCACTGCCCAGAACAGCACCACCGCCGCCAGCCCCGTCGCAGCGAAGAACAGGCTGAAACGAAGCGCGCCGAAGCGGTTCGCCAGTGGTGAGCCGAAAGCCGCCAGCCACACCATGTTGACGGCCAGATGAGCAAAGCCACCATGCAGGAAGGCATAAGTGAAGGGCCGGGATAACAGGAACCAGTCGAAGCCATATTGGCCAGTATAAAGAACTGGAATGAAGGCCGCATCGTACAACAATGTCAGCAGCTGGCTTTGGCTAAGCACGTACTCCTGCATGAGATAGAGGACGACGCAGATGCCGATCACCGCCAGCACAACGGGCGGCATGTTGAACACCGGCTCGCGGCGCGGCTCCGGCTCATGGCCGACAGGTCCGCCCTTGCCCTGTTCGATTTCCGAGGGGCTTGCTGGTTCGCTCATATGGCTCGCACTCAGTCGCTGGTTTCGACTTGGCGAGCATGTAGATCACGGTCACCCGATTCACAAAGGGCGAATCGCCCCACGCAATCAAAACGGCGCGAATCAAAATTGGCGCGAATCAAAAAGAAGCCGTCCAAGGTTGCCCTTGAACGGCTGGTCGAGCCCCCATGCTCCCCCAAACTCTTGACTGAAATGCTGCCGATCGCTGCGAAACGACCGCTTCTGGAGTGGTTTTAACGTGCCACGGGCCTGGGCGGAGCGCAACGTAAACCAATTGTTAACCTTAACGGCCCCGACCCGTGAACAAGTGTTAACGATGCTGGCACGCATCCTGCTCCGCAACGCATGTAGGTCCTCGGAGGGCGCCCTTCTGTTCACCGATGGGACATCAGACGACAGATTGCGCGGAGCAGCATAACATGAACCAGAACGGATCGATCACGCTGTTCCATTATTGGAACCGGCTGCGTGACGGGCGCCCTGCCCCGAAGCGTTCGGAAGTCGAGCCGGCCGATATCAAGTCGCTGCTGGCCGACACATTCATCCTGGAAAAGGATACGCGCGGCGAAGCGGTATTCCGGCTCGCCGGCACCAGGCTTTGCGCGGTCTATGGCCGTGAACTCAAGGGGTTTTCCTTTCCCTCGCTGTGGCGCGAGAAGGACCAGCGGCTTATCTCGAAACTGATCCAGGGCGTCTTCGATCAAAAATCCGTCGTGCTCATCACCTATGAAGGTTTCAGCCGCACCGACCGTTCCAGCAAGTTCGAGCTGCTCGCCCTGCCGCTCGACGGCGGCGTCGACAATCCGCGCTGCCTCGGCGTGATAAGCGCCGCTGAAAAACCCTTCTGGCTGGGCGCGGATCCGATCGCCGACGCCCTGATCGATTCGATCCGTCTCGTCGATCCGGAGAAGGAACCGAAATTCCTCAAGAACCGGCCGGCCATCGACGTTCCCTCGCTTGTCCCGTCGGAACTCGATCCGTCCCAGACGATTTCGGCGCTCGGCCAGGCACGCCGCATCCGTCATCTGGTCGTATTCGACGGCGGGCGCGGGGAATGATCCAAAATCCTAAAGTAGCGGCGTCAGGCTTTCCCCTTTGTTAACCCGCTTCGCTGTAGCTTTCCGGCGAAGTTCCTCGCATCAACGCGCGGAATGCCAAACGGGGTGTAGGCAGTCATGAGGTCAGCGGCGGTCGACACCGCGCCGTCCCAAGCTGAAAGGCGCAACTTTCAGCGCGTCCGCGTGAAGATCTATGGACGCTTCATGCTGGAGGATCGCACCGAACATCCGTGCCAGGTGGTCGACATGTCGCCGGGCAATGTAGCGCTTCGCACCGAGCGCATCGGCATGCCGGGCGAGAAAGTCATCGCCTATATCGATCACATCGGCCGCATCGAAGGCGTCGTCACCCGTATCTTGCAGGACGGTTTCGCGATGACGGTCATCGCGTCGGAACGCAAGAAGGACAAGCTTGCAGCGCAATTGACCTGGCTTGCCAACAAGCACGAGCTCGATCTGCCGGAAGACCGCCGCCACGAACGCGTGGCGCCGCGCAATCCGACCAGCGTGCTTCAGCTCGGCGACGGGCGCCAGTACCAGTGCCGCATCATCGACCTGTCGCTTTCTGGCGCCGCGGTCGAGATCGACGTCAAGCCGGCAATCGGCATCCAGGTCATGCTGGGCACCATGCGCGGCCAGGTGGTGCGCCATTTCGAGGACGGCATCGCCATCGAGTTCGCGGTCATCCAGCGGCCGGAAACGCTCGATTCCGAATTCAACGCATCCGGCACCTGACAAACAGCGCACATTCCCCCAATCGACCGGCCCATTTCGGCCGGTTTTTTTGTTGGAACGCCGGTCAACGCAGCCTGCCACCGATGCCGCGCCAAGGCGCCGCGCCGATGTGATCCCGGCGAAAACCACCTCAACAATTTTATACTGAAATGATTCAAATTTTATGTTTATTCTATGGGCGTTTTACTTAATGTCTACTTCGGGCCTTTGCGTCGAATAAATCCAATCGTGTCATTGTCTCCTCAAACGGGGAGACTGGACGATGAAGAAGACGAGGGGCAAGCTGTTGCTCTTGGCAATGGCGACGCAGCTTACCGCCTGGGGGACAGCGTATGCAGCGGGACCTGCCTTCATGCACACCGGCAGCCGCACCACACAGCCGGTCGGCCATTACGAGTTCTGCCAGAAGATCCCGCAGGAATGCAATCAGCGGACGCCGAAGCAGGCGCCGATCGAGCTGACCCGCAAGCTGTGGGCGAAGATCGTGAGCATCAACAATTCGGTCAACAGCAGGATCGCGCCGCGCACCGATATGGAACTGTGGGGCAAGGAAGAGGTCTGGTCCTATTCCAACAGCGAATTCGGCGACTGCGAGGACTATGCGCTTGAAAAGCGCCGCGCGTTGATGAACATCGGCGTTCCGGCCGGCGACCTGCTGATGACGGTTGCGCGCCAGCCGAACGGAGACGGCCACGCGGTGCTGACCGTGCGCACCAGCCTCGGAGAGTTCATCCTCGACAATCTCGAAACCAGGGTGCTGTCCTGGACCAACACCGACTACACCTATCTGAAGCGCCAATCGAGCCAGAATTCGGGCGCCTGGGTAACGATCAACGACGGCCGCTCCGGCGCGGTTGCCAGCGTCCGCTAAGGACGCAACGCAAAAGCCCGGTCGAGCCCCACCC
>NZ_JBVVQR010000039.1:0-37543 GCF_055811535.1 Mesorhizobium sp. WSM4816
GGGCATCTTGGTCGAATCGCAGTCGAGCACGCGCGCCGGAGGCCGCCGGCGAACCTCACAGCCTTCGACCATTTGCTGCGGGGACGTTGGGCTCTGTTTCACTCCACTGATGGTCTGCAAAGTGCCTTGGTTCATCTGGAGAAAGCGATCGAGGCCGATCCGAACTATGCGGCCGCCACCGCCTTTGCCTATGGCATCTATGCGTTGGGCCTTGAACCGGAGATTGCGATCGAACGCGCGTGCCATCATGCGGCGCGCGCAGTGGCGCTCGACGGCGGCGATACCGAAGTCAATGCGGCTGCCGCTTCCGCCTATATCACGAGCGGCATGCATGAGCTTGCCGATCTTCACTCCGCGCGTGCAACGGCGAGCAATCCGAATGATGCATCGGCTCTCTTCAGCCGCGGATTTGTTCTCGCCCATCTGGGTCGACCATCCGAGGCGATCGAAATCTTCTCCCAAATGCAGAGGATCGACCCTTTGGCGCCGGATGATGCCAGATCAGAGGTGCTGTGCGACTGCCACTTCATGTTGGGAGAATACGAGACAGTAATTGGGATCCTCAGGCACAGGCACGATGTGCCGGCCTATATGCACCTGATCGAAGCTGCAGCGTACGCACAGCTGGGTCGCATCGAGGAGTCGAAAGCGGCTGTCGCGGCTTTCCATCGAAGTCCAGCCCCCAAGCCGGACCCAAAGACCATGATTGCTTCGCAGATGCGCATGATCGCTCATCAAGAAGACCGCGAACGCTGGCTTGAGGGCTACCGCAAGGCAGGCCTGCCCGTATGACGCCGTCTCGTAGCCCTGACCCCGACGTGGCCCGACTACCTAGTCTGGGCGTCATCCTGAGCGTGATTGCCTTCCGCTGAAGGCTCCTTCTGGCGCGCATCCGAGTCCTTGCCGAACGCGAAGGATTGTCTCCGGTCCGGACCTTTATGTGCCGATTTCCTTCCCCGATAGCTATCATTGGGCGCAACCAACGATGATGACCCATTGCCGTCTTCCCTGCGTTCGCGTTGGATGTCCGCTTCGCGCCGCATGGCAGAGTCTTGTCAGCGCCGGTCGACGGCTCGCTTCGAACCCGTGTGTTCAGCGATCGCCTCGACGATCCGGTCCCAATCGCCGGGGTTCAGCTCGTGCCCGCCGCCCTTAAGCTTCAAGAGCCGCGCACCCGCTACGGCCTCGGAAAGCGCCATCCCGTGCTCGTCCGGAAAAATTGGATCGGCGGTGCCGTGAATGACGAGCAGCGGTGCCTTGATCTCGTGCAGCCTTCCCTGCCATGCCTTGCCAATCTTGAAGAGGACGCTGTGGTTGGTGGCGCTGAGATAACCGCCGGAGCGGTCGAAATCCCGCTCGATGAAGGCTCTGGTCTCGGCTTTGTCGAATGGGTGTGTCGTTCCCGCGATTAGGCGCGCGTCCTCGAGACAGTAAGCAACCGCTTCCGCCCGGTCCGACCAGTCCACGTCCACAGCCATATGTTCCAACCACGCCTTGTCGCTCTCGGGGAGGCTGGACCGGTCCACCCCGACCGGCGAGGTGCTGATCGCCGTCAGTGAAAGCACCCGCTCTGGATGTTTGAGCGCCGTACCCTGGCCGACCATTCCGCCTTGGGAGAAGCCCGCGACGTGCGCCGCCGTGTTCCTGTAGCCGTCGAGCACGCGAAGGGCGTCTTCGACCGCATCGTCAAAGCCATAGCCCGGCCGACCGGGCGGATATTTGGTCGAAAGACCGGAGTCTCGCTGGTCGTAGCGGATGACGAAGCGGCCCCGTGCGGCGATTCGGCGGCAGAATTCCTCCGGCCACCAGAGCATCGAGGCCATCCCGCCCATGATGAGAAGTATCGGCGGCTGGGCCGGATTGCCGAAGCTCTGCGTTGCGAGCTCGACCCCATCGGCGCGGATCACCAGCTCGTTCATGCCAGTCCTTCGCGGCGCAGAGCCGCTTGTACGGCAGGCCGCTCTTCGATGCGCGCGATGTAATCGCGAAGCGGCTCGGGCAGTTGAAATCCGAGCTCCGCCGCGCCGCGCGCCAGCTGGAAGAGATAGGGATCCGCGACGGTGAAAGTCTTTCCGAACAAATACCCCCGCTCCAGCCGGCCTGCGGCGAAGCGGAACCATCGCAGTATTTCCTGGGCGATCGGCTCCCTGGCGTCTTCAGGAAGCATTAGGTAGGTGGGAAAGCGCTTGTGAATCTCGGTCGCGATGAAGCTCAGCATCTCAAGCAGGCGATAGTGGCCCAGATGACCCTGCGGCGCGAGCTCCGGCGCGCGATCCGCGACCCAAGCCAGGATCGCGACATTCTCGGTCAGCACCTCACCGTCGTCGAACACGAGAGCGGGCACATAGCCCTTCGGATTGATATCGATATAGCGGCCACCCCCTTCGATCTGCTTGGTCTCGATATCGACCTTGACCACGTCGAACTGAATTCCAGCCTCCAGCATCGCGATATGGTCGGCCAGGCTGGTGAACCCGGGTGCAGAATAAAGCTTCATCGATCCAACTCCTTCTGCTGCTGCTTGGTTCACAACCAGTTGCATCCTAGGTCATCTGCTCAACAACGTGCCGACAATTGGATGCTCCCACCTCGGTTTGACCAAGAAACGAGCGGCGGGGAACGCGGTTCCACGATGCCCCTCAGCTGCTCGTTGATTGCTCGCACATGCAGAGGCACAGGACGGGACGCGAGTATCTTACTCGACTCTGGTTGTCGGGGCGCATGCGACGCTCGCGGAAAAGGACTGTCAGCACTGACGGGATTGGCGTAAGCTACTGCCTTTGAGGTGCATCCATGCACCGTATCACCACCGTAGCTATTGTCGCGCTCGCGGCCGCCGCGCTTAGCTGTCCTGCGCGGGCGGAGGTGCTGATCGGGGTCGCAGGCCCGATGACCGGAAAGCTCGAATGGACTGGCACGCAATTGAAGCGCGGCGCAGAGGTGGCTGTGGCCGACATCAATACGGCGGGCGGCGTCCTCGGCGAGCCGGTGCGGCTCATCACGGTCGACGACTTCTGCGATCCCAAGCAAGCGGTGGCTGCTGCCCAAAAGCTGGTGGCTGACGGTGTAGTGTTCGTCGTCGGGCACTACTGCTCTGGAGCCTCGATTCCGGCATCGGAGGTGTACGAGGCGGCGGGAATTCTGCAGATTTCGCCGTCCTCGACCAATCCGATGTTGACCGAACAAGGCCGCGCCAACGTTTTCCGCGTCTGCAGTCGCGACGATGCGCAGGGCTTCGAGGCCGGCAACTACTTGGCCGATCATTGGAGCGACAAGAAGATCGCGATCCTTCACGACAATACGACCTATGGGAAGGGTCTCGCCGATGAGACAAGAAAGCAGTTGAACAAGCGGGGCGTGACCGAATCAATCTATGAAGGCTACACTCCCGGGAAAGACGACTACTCGGCCGAGATCAGCACGTTACAGGGGGCGGATATCGCCGTGCTGTACATGGGCGGGTATCATACCGAGGCTGCGCTTATGGTCCGTGCGGCGCGCGACCGGGGCTACTCGGTTCAGCTGATCTCGGGCGATGATACGGCGACCGAGGCATTCGGGCTGATTGCCGGCTCTGCCGCCGAGGGCACGCTCTTCACCTTTGTCCCCGACCCGCGTCGAAACGCCGAAGCGGCCACAGTCGTCGAACGATTCCGAGCCGAGAACTTCGAACCCGATTCCTGGACGCTGCACAGTTACGGCGCCGCCCAGACCTGGGCGCAGGCGGTCGAGAAGGCAGGCTCACTAGAACTCCAAGCCGTGATTGCATCACTGCGCGGCAATCAATTTGACACTGTGTTGGGCCGTATGGACTTTGATAATAAAGGCGACCTCACTGTTCAGAGTTGGGTATGGTATGTCTGGAAGGGTGGCGAATACGTGCCGTTGGAGTAATGGACCACCGATCCGGCGAATCGCCTTGAGCCAATCTGTGCAGACCCTATCGGCCGCGCCAGCTGAATCAATGCGTCGCCGCGATGCTTAAGCGTCTCGGCATACGCGGCCGTTTGTTGCTCGCTTTTTTCGGTATCAGCACCTTCGCGGTGCTCGCGACAACAGCCGCTCTTTATGCCTTCCTCGAGGTGGGGGAGGTCGTCGACCACATCACCAAGGAGCGTGTGCCGTCGGCGCTCGCGTCCCTCCAGCTGTCGCGCCAGGCCGAGCGGGTCGCCGCCACTGCGCCGGCCGCACTTGCTTCGACCAGCAAGGCTCAGCATAACGAGGTCTCGACTGCGATCGCGGCAGAGATGACGCGCCTCGAGGAACTGCTTGCCGCTCTCAAAGGCGCCAAGCCTAGCACGGCGGTAGTGGCTGAGATCGAGGCTGCGGTGCTTGGTCTGCGGCGCAATCTCAACGCCCTCGACGACCTTGTCGCCGCCCGCCTCACCGTGGTGGCGCGCAAAGAGGAACTGTTACGTCGCCTGTCGGCTACGACAAATGCAAGCCAGCGCCTTGTGGCGCCCGGCATGCTCGTGATGAATTCCAAACTCCAGCAATGGCGGGCGGTCACGGCCGACACGCCGCTCGCGTCCGATCGAGGCGCGGAGGCGACGGCCGACCTGGTCCAGTCGATAGCGGCCTACATCCCGCAGCAGAAGGCGCAGCAGGAGATCTCGGCGGTCAATGACGCGCTGGTCAACACGGCGGACGCGCCGACGCCAGGCGATCTGGCGTTGATCCTGTTTCCGCTGCGCCGGTCACTCGCCGTTCTGGACACGATTTCCAACGAGATCGACGACAGACTGCGAACCCGTTTCCAGCAGCGGGTCAACGAGTTCAAGGCACTGAGCGACGGCGGAAACAGCATCCCGAAGGCGCGGCAGGACGAGTTCGCCGTCCTGGCGCAGGGCGAAGAGCTTCTGGCCGAAAACAATCAGCTGTCGCGCAGTCTTACCGCTGCCGTCGATCGCCTGGTCGCCGCGGCAGACCGCGAGATCACCGCATCTGGTCTCGAAGCCGCGGTCGTCCAGCGCTACGGGACCGGAGTTGTCCTTGGCTCCGCCTTTCTCAGCCTCTTGAGTTCCGTTCTTGTTGTTTGGCTCCATGTCGACCGCAGCCTCCTCGCCCGCCTGGGAGGGGTGAGCCAAAGCAGCAATCGCCGGCGGCAATCTTCGTGCGCCATTGCCTGCCGCGGGCCACGACGAAATCGGCCGCATGGCCGA
Source organism: Mesorhizobium sp. WSM4816 (assembly GCF_055811535.1). Taxonomy (NCBI): domain Bacteria; kingdom Pseudomonadati; phylum Pseudomonadota; class Alphaproteobacteria; order Hyphomicrobiales; family Phyllobacteriaceae; genus Mesorhizobium; species Mesorhizobium sp. WSM4816. The sequence continues at coordinate 5,163 of NZ_JBVVQR010000039.1, forward strand.
GGCGCTCAGGCTCTTCCGGGACACTGCAGTCGAGGTCGAGGAAAAGAACCTGCGCGAGGTCGCCGAAGCGCGCCAGCGGCTCATCGATGCCATCGAGAGCATCTCCGAGGGATTCGCTCTCTACGACGGCGAGGACCGGCTCATCCTTAGCAATAGCCGCTACCGCGAACTGCTCTACAGCGACCTTGCGATCGAACTGACGCCCGGTACGACATTCGAGCACATCATCCGCCGATCCGCTGAGCGCGTGGGAGCAGCGGCGAGGCGACGGAAGATGGATCATGATAAGCGAGCGGCGGATCACCGGCGGCGGCACAGTCGCGGTCTACTCGGACATCACTGAGCTGAAGCTACGGGAGGAGAACCTCGCCGAGAAATCCGCGGCTCTCGAGGCGCTTTCCAGCAAGCTGGCGAAGTACCTGGCGCCCCAGGTGTACAACTCGATATTCACCGGCCGTCAGGAGGTCAGGATCGCCAGCCAGCGGAAGAAGCTGACAATATGCTTCTCGGATATCGCCGGCTTTACCGAGACCACCGACAAGATGGAGTCGGAGGACCTCACCCAGATCCTCAATCACTGCTGACGGAAATGTCGAAAATTGCTTCGGATCATGGCGCGACGATCGACAAGTATGTCGGCGACGCGATTCTGATGTTTTTCGGCGATCCGGAAACTCGCGGCGTCAAGGAGGACGCGCTCGCCGGCGTGCAGATGGCTCTCGCCATGCAGAAGCGGATGAGCGAACTTGCCGAAGTCTGGCGCGACATTGGAATTGAAACACCACTGCGCTGCCGCATCGGTATCCACACCGACTACTGCACTGTCGGCAACTTCGGCAGCGAGGACCGGATGGACTACACGATAATCGGCGGCGCCGTGAATCTCGCCTCACGTCTTGAGCAGGAGGCGCAGCCAGGGACCGTGCTCATTTCTTATGAGACGTTTGCGCAAGTGAAGGACACGATTGACTGCGACGAGCTGGGCCGCATCCACGTCAAAGGGATCGCCTATCCGGTCGCCACTTATCGCGTCATCGATTTGAAGGCCAATCTTGTCGCTGCCCGTCGCGCCGTTCGAACCGAACTGCCGCATCTCAGACTGGAAGCTGAGCCCGAGCTGATGTCTGCTGACGAGCGTGACCAAGCCGCAACTGCGCTTCGAGACGTGCTCGATCGACTTTGTCACAAGCCCGGCATCGGCTCTGTGGACAAGTCCCCATTCTGAAACACGCAGGACGGCAAAGCCGTCGATCTCTACACGCTCATCAACGACAGAGGGGCGTCCATCAAGTTCATCGCCTATGGCGGTATAATCACGGCGATCAATGTGCCCGACCGCTGGGGCAAGCTCGACAACGTCGTGCTCGGCTTCAAGGAACTCGCCGACTACGAATCCTTGCCCCCCTATTTCGGCGCCTTGATCGGGCGCTACGCCAATCGCAGACCGGTGCGCGGAATGAACTGCGACGAGTTTGGAGACAATGTAGCGGTTTTGATGGCCGGAGGTCCGCTCATGGCAGCGCGATACAGACGTTCCTGTTTCTGATATCCATTGAGGCTGTGAAAAGTGCCCGTGCAATGATGTGGTTGGTGTGTGTTGATACTTCCTGCGCTTGATCAGCTCTGTTAGGCGTCGGAAGGATTTTATCGGAGCGCAACGGCATGCCGACGGCCTTCTTTATCACTCATCCGGAAGTTTCCGTTGATCCCGCCACGCCAGTTCCAGCTTGGCGGCTTTCGGACCGCGGCGTCACCCGGATGAGGGCTTTCGCGGGCTGTGCGGTGCTGTCCGGCCTGACGTCCATCTGGTCGAGCTCCGAGGCCAAGGCTATTGAAGCGGCTGGCCTGCTGGCGGCGGGATTTGGTTTGCCCGTCCAAGTGGATGAGCACCTTGGCGAGAACGACCGCTCCGCGACCGGTTTCCTTCCACCCGTCGATTTCGAACGAGTTGCTGACGCCTTCTTCGCCAATCCACATGAGAGCGTTCGCGGATGGGAGCGCGCGCTCGATGCCCAGGATCGCGTCGCGCGGGCCGTGTTTCGCATTCTTGCGACCCATCACGACGGCGACATTGCTTTCGTCTCGCATGGCGGCGTTGGCACGCTGCTGCTTTGCAAGCTGCTGAATGCGCCGGTTTCGCGCAGTCGGGATCAACCGTTCCAAGGTCATTTCTTCGCTTTCTGCTTGCCAGGTTGCAAGATCATCCACGAATGGCAGCCTATCGCCGAGCGTTAACCTCAACTTTTCCCTGCAGAATTGGGCCTTGAGTACAAAGAGCCGGGGAACGAATGGAAGCAGAAACAATGACGGAATTGACTGCGTGAATGGTGACGATAACGATCGGATGCTGTTTGCGACTGCGCTGGCGCGGCGCGGCGGCGAACTCGGCCTGCAATATTTCCGACAACTGGAGACACTCACAATCGAGAGCAAGGGTCATCAGGACCTGGTCTCCGAGGCCGACCGGAATGTCGAGACGTTCATCCGCCGGGAGCTTGCGGCGCAATATCCTGAAGACGGTGTTATCGGAGAGGAACACGCCGCACTCGCCGGCGGATCGGGTTACACATGGGTGATAGATCCAATCGACGGCACTGCCAACTTTCTACGCGGCATCCCGGCCTGGACCGTCGTCATCGCCTGCGTCAAGGAGGGTGTGGCGGTCGTGGGCGTTATCCATGAACCCTCTACCGGCGAGACATTTTATGGACGCCGCGGCGGTGGCGCTTTCCTCAACGGCCGGCCCATCAAGACAAGCCCGACGAAGAGCCTGACGCAAGGCTCGGTCGGAACCGGCTTCTCCAATCGTCGTGAAGCGCGCACCGTCGCCAAGCTGATCGATCTCCTGCTTCAGGAGGGCGGCGTGTTTTTCCGCAATGCATCCGGTGCGCTTATGCTTGCCTACGTCGCCTCGGGCAGGCTGCTCGCCTATGTCGAGGAGCATATGAATGCTTGGGACTGCCTCGCCGGCATGCTTCTGGTCGAAGAGGCCGGCGGGTCGGTCGTCACGCCCGACCCGAAAACGGTTCTCGAGGAAGGAACACTGGTCATCGCGGGCGGCAAGGGCGTGTTCGACAAGGTCCACGCGCTCTGCAAAGCGGCGTTCAGTCTGTGATCAGCACGGGTCCGCGTTCGGGAAAGCCGATGCTCACCGGCTGCCCCGCTCGAAACGCGGTATCGACATCCGGCGAGACCACGAAGACTTCGCCGAATTGCGTGGCAATTACGAACTCGAGGTGGCTGCCGACATAGGTCACTTTTTCAAGCGTCCCGGGCAAGGCGCCAGGCGCATTCGGCTCGCCAATCTCGAGGCGGCTCGGTCGCGCCGCCAGCATGGCCGGCCCCAGTTTGCGGCCGCGAGCCGGCAGCTTCAGCACGGCAGGTCCCAGATGCACGGTGGCGCTGTCGCCCTCGACCGACACGACCTCGCATTGGAACATGTTGGCTTCGCCGATGAAGTCGGCCACGAAAGCATTCGCGGGCTGCTCGTAGAGGTCGCGTGGCGTGCCGTCTTGGGCAATCACCGCATTGTTCATGACAATGATGCGATCGGAGACGGCGAGCGCTTCCTCCTGGTCGTGGGTGACATAGACGACCGTCAGGCCGAGTTTCTGCTGAATCTCGCGGATTTCCTCGCGCACGCGCCGGCGGAGCTTCGCATCCAGGTTCGACAAAGGCTCGTCGAAGAGCAGCACCTGCGGCTCCAGGACCAGCGCCCGCGCCACCGCGACACGCTGTTGCTGTCCGCCCGAAAGCTGGCTCGGCAGGCGGTCGCCGAAATTGGAGAGGCCGACCAGTTCAAGCCCGGCTCTGGCCCTCTCGGCCGTCTCCTTCCTGCCGAATCCGGAAAAGCCCAGGCCGTATTCGACGTTCTGGGTCACGGTCATGTGCGGGAAAAGCGCGTAGGATTGAAACACCATGGAGACATCACGATCGGTAGCCGGCAGCCGGGTGACGTCGGCGCCCCCGATCAGGATCTGGCCGCTCGTTACCATTTCCAGTCCGGCTATCATGCGCAAGGTGGTCGTCTTGCCGCAGCCCGACGGTCCAAGCAGGGTGACCAGCTTCCCGGCCTCGATGAACAGCGAGATGTCGTTGACGGCGGGCGCCTTGCTCTTGCCGTAGATCTTGGTGACATTCCTGAATTCGACTGAGGCGGCATTGCCGCGAATTTCGGCCATCATCCGCCTCCCGAGATCGCCGGCTGTGGACGCGCCACGACCGCCTGGCTGACATTGGTGCGCGACTGCGCCAGATCGCCGTCGAGACCGCGCCGGCCGATCATGCGGCTGCCAACGGCAAGCTGCATCAGACCGATCACCGCCAGCATGACGCCGATAAGGACGGCGGAATAAGCGATGGCGACGCCATATTCGTTATTCTCGACGCGGCCGACGATATAGCTGGTCGACATGTCATACTGGGCGCTGACCAAGAAGATGATGGCGCTGATGGCGGTCATGGCGCGAACGAAGGAATAGACCAGCGCGGCAAGGATGGCCGGCCGCAGCAGCGGCAGCACCACTTTGCGGAAGGTCTGCCAGGAGTTGGCTCCCAGAGTGAGGGACGACTCGTCGAGGCTGCGGTCGATCTGCGACATCGACGCGACACCGGCGCGGACCCCAACCGGCATGTTGCGGAAGATGAAGGAGAGCACCAGGATAATGCCCGTGCCGGTGAGCTCGATCGGCGGCACATTGAACGCAATCACGTAGGAGACGCCGATCACGGTGCCGGGAATGGCGAAGGACAGCATCGTCGCGAATTCGAAGGTGTCCTTGCCGGCAAAATTCTGGCGGACCAGCAAATAGGCGGTCAAGAGTCCGATGGCCGCGGTCAGCGGCGCGGAGATGACAGCTATTTCCATGGTCGTCCAGAAAGAACTCCAGGCCGACCCGCGCCAGTGGATGCCGAACTCGTTCCAGCCGATGGAGAACGCCGTCACGTAGTGTTCAAAAGTCAGAGAGAAATCCACCCCCCACAGCTTGACGAAGCTGCCGTAGAAGATCGTCACGTAAATCAGCAAGGTAAACAGCGTCCAGACGGCGGCGACCGCGAAGACGACGTTGCGCAATTTTGCCGGCAGATGAGAGTGAACGCCGGCGTCGCCTTTGCCGGAGACGGTCGTGTAAGACTTCTTCCCAAGCCAGAATCGCTGGGCGTAGAATGCCCCGAGCGTGAAGAACAGGAGCACGAGCGCGAGGATCGCCGCCTGCGCCTGGTCGTATTGCGCGCCGACGATGGCGAAGAAGATCTCGGTGGACAGCACATCGAAATTGCCGCCGAGCACCAGCGGATTGCCGAAATCAGCCATGCTCTCGATAAAGCCGAGCAGAAAGGCATTGGCCAGGCCCGGCCGCATCAACGGCAAGGAGACGGTGATGAATGTCTGCCAGCGATTGGCGCGCAGGGTCTGCGCGGCCTCCTCCATGGATGGGCTCACACCCTCGACCACACCGATCATCACCAGAAAAGCGATCGGCGTGAACGCGAGCACCTGGGCGATGAGCAGGCCAGGCAGGCCGTAGACCCATCGCGTCGGTTGGACGCCGATCAGCTCGGCGAAACCCAGATTGATGGCGCCCGAGAGGCCGAACAGAAGGATGATGGCGAGGCCGATGACGAAGGGTGGTGTGATGATCGGCAGCACGGTCAGCGCGCGCAACAGCGCGCCGTAGCGAAAGCCGGTACGGGTCACCACCAGGGCAAAGACAAGGCCGAGCGCGGTGGTCGTCACGCCGACGAGCACGGCGAGAAGGAGCGAATTCCAGGCGACGCCGCAGCGCGGGCCGCCGGTGAGGCAGCCGAGGCTCCAGAGCCGGTCGCTTGAGAGTTTCGCGAGAAAGACGGGAAGCGAATAGTCGCCCTCTTGCGTGAGCAGCGCGCTCCCCAGCATTTGACCGATCGGCATGAAGATGAAGACGGCGACAACAGCGACAACGAAGCCGATCGAGCCGGCGACGAATTCGTCGCCTGCCACCGCGCCGCGAGCCGCAAGCCCGAGGGTGAACAGGAACAGGAAAGCGCAGCCTACCAGCAGTGCTCCCCAGCCCATGCCAAACTGGCGGTCATCAAGCTCGCCAAACAGCGAGGTCAGCCATTGCCACTGGAAGCCACGCAGGCCAATGCCGAAGCCTTGAAGCAGGAAATAGGCGCCGCCGGTCGCGCCGACGGCGATCAGCAAATAGCCAAAGAAGGGATCGGACTTGCGCTGCCGCCATAGCAGGAGCGGCGCGAGAAGCAGCGGGCCGATAGGGGCGAGCCAGAGTTTGTCGCCTTGCAGCACAAGGAAAAGCGCCGGCGCTACGTCATCGTCAAGCGGATAGCCGTCCAGCAGCCAGGACAGGGTGAAGAGATTGCTGTCCAACCCGTACCAAGGCAGCAGCGCATAGCCGAGCAAGCCGACCGCCGTCCACAGGACGACGGTCGGGTGAAGCGCGCTTGTGGCAGTGCGGACGCGCATGATCACTGCGGCAGGGTCGAGACCTCCGTATCCCACTTCTGCAGCAGGCGCTTGCGCTCGGCGCTCGATCCATACTTCTTGAAATCGTAGTCGATGAGCTTGATGGTCGACAGGTCGGGCGACAATTCGGACGCGGTGGCGTTCTTGTTCGACGGCAACTGGAACGACTTCACGTCCTTGGCCTTCGACTGCATCTCTGCGGTCAGCGCCCAGTCGTAGAACTGCTTCGCCGCTTCCGGGTTGCGGGCGCCCTTGATCAGCGACATCGAGCCGATCTCATAGCCGGTGCCTTCGCAAGGCGCCACCGTGACGATCGGGAAGCCGGCTGCCGTCTGCGTCACCGCATCATGCATGAAAACGATGCCGAGGGTCGTTTCGCCGAGACCCGCGGCCTTGATCGGAGCGGAGCCGGACTTGGTGTACTGGTTGATGTTGGCGTGGAGCGCCTTCAGGTACTCAAAACCCTTGTCCTCGCCCATCAGCTGAACCATCGTCGCGAGCATTGTATAGGCGGTGCCCGATGAGTTCGGGTTGGCCATCTGGATGTGGCCCTTGTATTCCGGCTTGGTCAGGTCGGCCCAGCATTTCGGCTCCGGCAGGTTGCTCTTGGCCAACAGATCCTTGTTGTAGCCGAAGCCGAGCGCACCGGAGTAAACGCCGATCGTCTTGTTGTTGGCGGCTTCCGCCTGCTTGATCGCCCAGTCGTGCAGTTCGCCGCGCATCGGGGACATATACTCCTCGGTCAGTCCTTCCTCGGCGGCCTGAAGATGAGGATCGCCGGTGCCGCCCCACCAAACGTCGCCCTTTGGGTTTCCGGCCTCGGCACGCACCTGGGCATATGTCTCGCCTGAGCTCTTGCGGGTCATGTCGACGGTGATGCCGGTCTTTTCCTCGAAGCTAGTCTTGATTTGCTGGCACCAGGCCTCGTCGGCGGCGCAATAGAGGGTGAGGCTGTCGGCGTAAGCCGAGCTGGCGGCAGAGACGAGCATTGCTGCCGTTGCCGCCAGACGGACACAGGTCTTTTTCATGTGCGAATCTCCTCCCATTGTTTCGCCGTCTAACAAGTATCAAGCCTTGCTGCGGCGGCAACCAGATTGGGAGCTTTTGCGCCAATTTGCAAATCGAGTCGGCGGCGGCTGGAACAGCGGATCACACGTGGCGAAGAAGAAAAACCGATCAGGCAGGTTGGGGCAGTTCCGTTCCCCTCTAACACGACCAGGTCGCCCCGGTCTCGCAGATACGGCCAAAACCGTCACTAATTCAGCGCGGCCCTCACGCGCTCCGCATCGCACTGCTTCATGCGAAACATGCCGGTATTGGTCTTGGCTTGCTCGACCGTCATGCAGACCGGCAGCCCGGCCTTGGCGGCGCTTTCGGCCAGTAGGGTTTCGTCCGAGAAGGCTGGATACGGAAACATGCTCTCCGCCGTCCAGTCGGGCTTCATTCGCAGCACCTTGGCCACGGCCTCGGCTGCTTCCTGGCTTTTTCCGAGTTGCGCGGCGCTCATGGCGACAAACGCGGCCTGGCTGGGAGACTCGCCGAACTGCTTCGCCGTCGTGTACGCTTCATCGAACTGGCGCGCTGCGAAATAGGTTTGCGTGATCGGAAAGTTCCACCAGGAGGGATAGCGCGGGTTGAGCTTCAGCGTCCGTTCCACAAGCTCCAGGGCGCGCTCCGTCTGCCAACCGGCGTAAGTCCAGGCCAGCTGCATCATTGTGTCGGCATTATTAGGACCAAACTGCAGCGCGAGCTTCTGATAGCGTTCAGCCTGTTCGCTGTCGTTCTGGTAGGCGTAGGCCACTGCCATCGTGAAATTTGCGGTGGAGTCGTTCGGGTCGAGGGCGAGCGCTCTTTCTGCATACTTCCGCTGGGCATCGACCCATGCTGGAAAGTCGATGACCGAGCCGATATCCATCTCGATCGCATAGGTGATCCCCATGTCGCGCACCAGCGGCATGAAATCGGGAGCGAGCTTCAGCCCTCTCTCGAAATACGCCCGCGCCTCGAGCTGACTCGCCACGGTCATCCTGTGCTTCGCTTCGATGCCCAGCAGCCAGTAATCATACGCATTGAGGCCAGTTGCATTCTTGCGTCGCGCCAGCGTGCGCTCGGCCTCCGTCACCTGACCTTGCCAGCCGGTAAGCGTGGTCGCAATTTTCTGCGTGATCTCGTCTTGGACTTCGAGCAGCTCCGCTGCGAGGCGATCGTAGCGTTCCGACCAGACATGCGCTCCTGTTTCGGCATCGATCAGCTGTGCCGTCACCCGCATGCGGTGCCCATCTACTTGCAGGCTGCCTTCCAGCACATATTTGACGTCAAGCGCTCTGCCGACCTCGCGCACGTCGTGCGCCTTGCCGCGATAGAATTCGGCGGAGGTCCGGGCTATGACCGATATATCGCGGTAGCGGGCCAGATCGGTGATGATGTCTTCAGTCACGCCGGTGGCGAAACGGTCCCACCTCTCGTCGCCGTTGATGTTTTCGAAGGGCAGCACGGCGATAGCCGGTGCCTCGGCGCCAGATTTCGTTGTCGGAAGGAGATAGGCGGCGGCTGCACCGATCAGGATCATGAGACCGGCGGCGAGGCCCAGCCATGATTTGCTGCGTAGCCAGAGCAACCGAGCGCCGGCAACTTTCCTGCTATCTTCGACCGCCTTTTCCGCCTCCAGCACATAGCCGCGCTTCGGCAGCGTCCGGACGATCTCGTGCCGCTCGTCGCCGAGCGCTTTCCTGATCTCGATGACGCACTGGACAAGGCTGTCATCGGTGACGGCGATGTTTCCCCACACCGCCTGCATCAGTTCATCCTTGGTGACGATTTTTCCTGGCCGAGCGGCCAGCACCTTCAGCACCTCGGTGGGCCTGCGGCCTCAGGGCTATGACATGCCCGCTCTGGTCCGTGATGGAGCCGCGCTGAAGGTCGACCGTACGGCCGTTCAAGCGAATCGGCGTCAGCGCCGATCTGTCCATCGGAACGTTCCCCACGGGGGCGAGGCCGGTTGGGTCTCTTTGTGGTCAATCTACAGCAAAGGCCGCCGTCATTCCAGCAATCGTCGAGGATTTAGTCGGCGATCGGAAGATTTCGTCGGATTTTCGTCGGCCCATCGTGCTGCTCTCGTTACGAATGGCGCCGTCGGGCTCATCCTGCATGGAGTCGAGAAAGAAGCGGAACGCAACGATTGTCTGTGTGCGTCCGCCTCTCCGGCGGATGGAGGAAATGACCATGACCAGACTTTTCGCAGCATTCGCATTCGCCGGCCTCGTCTGGACCGGGACCTCGGCTGCGGCCGAACTGGCGCCAGGCAACGGGCATAGCGTTCATCTCGCCGCCTTCGACGGCGTCGTCTACTATACGGTCGAGCGGGACGGCTACCGGATCGTGACAACTTTGGCATCCGGAGCAGACGCGCTGCCGCTGCGGGTGATCTCCACGCTCGCTCCCGGGCAGCGCACGACTATTTCCGTGCCCCAGTCGGCCGGCCAGCCGTCGATCGATTTCGAGATTCTGCGCGATGGTGATGCGCTCGTTGTCAGCGACGCCATTCCCGCTGCGGTGGTCGATCTCGTGGACGTGGCGCCGACCCCGCCGGCGTTGGGGAAGTGAGTGCTGAAGTAGAGTTCGAGGGGGAGCGCGCGGGTTCGTCGTGTATGCTTCAGTAGCTCTCGGACCGTCCGCTCGCAAGCGGCTTCGCTACCGCGGACCTACACCGCGGTGGGACACGACCGATTTGAGTTGTGTTTGACACGCGGGGACCAAGGCAATAGCGTGCTTGACTGGTATCAAAGGTATGCCAAGTGATTGGTGTTCAGATCAAGCAGCGGAAGCTTTCGGACGAGGTCGCAGAACACCTCGAGCGGATGATCCGCAAGGGAGAACTGGCCGAAGCCGAGCGGCTGCCGTCGGAACGGGAACTCATGCGGCAATTCGGGGTTGGGCGCCCCTCAATCCGTGAGGCGCTGCTGCATTTGAGCAAGATGGGCCTTGTCGAGGTGAGATCCGGCGAGCGTGCCCGCGTCACCCGCCCCACGCCCCAATTCGTACTCGACGCCCTCTCAGGCCCGGCGCGGCACATGATTTCGGCCCCGGGCGGGGTTCAGGACTTCCAGAGCGCACGTTTGTTTTTCGAGGTCGGGCTTGCCCGCAACGCCGCCGTGAATGCCAAGCCAGAGGACATTGAAAGCCTCAAGGCGGCGCTAGAGATGAACCGGCAGTCGATCGGCGACCTCACGCGCTTCGAACGCACTGACGTGGACTTCCATTACGTGCTGGCGGTGATCACCCGCAATCGGATCTTCACAGCTATCCATGCGGCGTTGGCCGAATGGCTGCTTGAACAGCGGCGGACGACTTTGGCCGAAGGTGAAGACCGCAAGGCCTACCAGGCTCATCGCGAAATCTTCGAGGCGATCGCCGCGCGCGATCCGGACGGGTCCGAAGCGGCAATGCGCAGGCATCTGGAATACGTGTCGAGGCGCTATCTGGAAATCGCGAGGCCCATGTGATGACCAGCTTCGTCGTCTGGGTCGATTTTCGCCTCAAGCCGGGCGCCCGAAACAGCTTCCGAAAGCTCGTCGACGCCAATGCGACCGCGTCGGTGCGCAACGAGATCGGCTGCCGCCGCTTTGACGTGACGGAGGCGCGCGGCGAACCGGACCGGGTCGTGCTCTACGAGATTTATGACAGCGAGGCTGCCTTCGACGAACACTGCCGGACGGCTCATTTCGATGACTTCAACACGCACAGCGCTCCGCTCGTCGACACCAAGTCGGTGACCATCTGCGATCTCGTTCTCGAGGCAACGCCTTGAACAAAGCATAGCCGGATTGTGCTCTTTGGGAGAAGGGGAGGAAATGCATGTCAGAGTCTAGTCTCAAGGGGTTGGCTGCGCACCGACGGGTCAAGCTCGGCACGCTCGTCGCCGAATTCGCGACGCCGGGAATCGGGCACATTCTGAAATCCGCCGGCTGCGACTTCGTCTTTTTTGATATGGAGCATTCGGGCTTCAGCCTGGAAACGGTGAAGAGCGCGATCCGCTATTTCGAGGCGGCCGACCTGCCGGTTATGGTGCGTGTGCCGTCGCAGGACTATCATTTCCTCGCCCGCGCCATGGACATGGGGGCTGAAGGTTTGATCGCGCCGATGGTGAGTACGGTCGAACAGGCGCAGCACATCATCAATTCGATGAAGTACCATCCTGCTGGCGCTCGCGGCGTAGCGCTCCAGATCGCGCATGACCGCTACCGTCCGGGCTCGGTCACAGATAAATTCGAAACGGCCAACCAGCGCTCGGTGTTCATCTGCCTGATCGAGACCGCCGACGGCGTCAAGAACATCGACGGCATCGCGGGACTGGATGGGGTCGACTGTCTGTGGGTCGGACATTTCGATCTGTCGGTCTCACTCGGCGTTCCCGGCGACTTCGCCCATCCCACCTTCACCGCGGCGATGGACAGGATCGTTGCCGCCGCCAAGAAGCACAACAAATCGCTTGGACGCCTGGTGCCGAGCGTCCAGCAGGGTCACGACTTCTACGCGCAAGGCTTCGATTTCATCTGTTATTCGGGTGACGTCTGGGTGCTGCACGATGCGATGGCTGACGCGGTCTCGAAGATCCGGGCCGGGTGCGAGTGAGGCGGAGGAGACGATGGCCAACGCAATGTTCAGGGTGGCGCTCTCCGGTGATTTCCGCAAGCCGGACGGCGCGCCGACCTATCCCGACTTCGACCTGGAGCCGCTGCGCAATGCGCCCGGCATCGAGATGGCGTTCCTGGAATCGAACAGTCCGCTGCGCGGCGATCAGCTTGAGGACTTCGATGCACTGATCCTGCTCACCCATCGCTTCGATGCGACCAGTGTCCCCAAGAGCGGCCGCCTGGCCGTCGTTGCCCGTTTCGGAGTCGGCTACGATACCGTCGACGTCGAGGCCTGCACCGCCGCCGGCATCGTCCTGGTCATCACGCCCGATGGGGTGCGGCGGCCGGTCGCCGTATCCGTCATCACCTTCATGTTGGCACTGACCGGCAAACTGCTCACCAAGGACGCGCTGACCCGCAAGGGGTCTGCCGGGTTCAATCAGCGTTCGGAACATATGGGCGTTGGACTCGTCGGGCGTACGTTGGGGTCGCTCGGCATCGGCAATATAGGCGCCGAGGTCTTTCGCCTGGCCAAGCCCTTCGACATGAAATTCGTCGCCCATGACCCATTCGTCGACAGCAAGGTCGCTGCCAACCTGGGTATCGAACTGGTCGGGCTGGAGGATTTGTTCCGCCGCGCCGATGTGCTGTCGGTGAGCTGTCCGCTAACGCCTCAGACCCTCCACATCGTCAATGCCGAGCGGCTCGCCCTGATGAAGCCGACGGCTTACCTGATCAACACCGCGCGCGGTCCGATCGTCGACCAGGAGGCGCTGACGAAAGTGCTGCAGGAGCGCCGCATCGCCGGCGCCGGGCTCGACGTGCTGGAGCAGGAGCCGCCGGATGCCGACGATCCGATCCTCAAGTCCGACAACGTTATCCTGACGCCGCACGCGCTCTGCTGGACCGACCAGTGTTTTGCCGGAAACGGTGCTGCGGACGTCAAAGCGGTCATCGAGGTGCAGCACGGCCGCGAGCCGCGCGGCGTGGTCAATCGCGAGGTGCTTTCAAGCGAGGCATGGAAGAGACGGATGGCCGGTTTCGCCGCCCGCTTCGGGACATAGGAGTACGAGCATTCGGCGCGCCGCCGCGCCTTCGCGGCGGCTTCACGAGAGGAATGCTCGACCGCCGCGCCCGCGGACGAGTGAAGGCAAACGAAAATGGGAGGACCAAGCACTATGAACGATCATGAAAAACGTGACTTTCAGGCAGGCCTCGAAGCAGAGGTCGACGCCTGTATGCGCGGCGAAACCACCCGCCGAACTTTCATAACCCGCTTCGGCCAAGTGACCGGCATGCTGGCGGCGTCTGGACCGATACTCGCCATGATGACGGATTGGGCGCTGGCGCAGCAGAAGCTCGAACTGGCAGACGCCGCTTCACCGCTCGGCCAGGCGCAGGCGGCGGCCATGAAGGCGTCGATGGAAGGCCCTGCGGATGGTTCCGCCTTCCGCGCCGTCGAGGCGGCCAAGGCGCATTCGGGCGTCACGCTGAACATGACCTACGAGGCAGGCCTGCAGGCCCTCGATCCGCGCAATTTCAGTGGACCGATGTGGGAGCAGCTTACGGGCATGAAGTCGAACGTGGTCGAACTGTCGAACCCGGACCAGTACTCCAAGGCGGTCGCCGAGCACATTGCCGGCTCCGGCGCCTATGACGTCCTCGACATCTCGCCAGCCTGGACGCCGTCGCTAGCCGATGGCGGCGTCATCGCACCCCTCGACGATTACATCGCCAAATACATGAACCCGGCCGACCTCGAGGACTATCATCCGCTCTACAAGGCGCTGCCGACCTACAAGGGCAAGATCTGGGGCTTCTTCGACGACGGCGACATGTTCGCTCTCTACTATCGCAAGGACATCTTCGAGGACCCCAAGATGGTGGAGGCCTACCAAGCCAAGTTCAACGCCAAGCTGGCGCCGCCGAAGACCTGGGAGGAATATGCTCAGATCGCCCAGTTCATCACCGACCAGATGGCGCCGAACGTTTATGGCGCAGGCCATTTCCGCAAGGCGGGCAGTCCCGGCAACCAGTTCGACTTTCTGCAGCAGTACCGCGCCAACGGTGGAAAACTGTTCGGCGACGACATGAAGGCCGGCTTGGTTTCGGATGCCGGTGTGAAGACGCTGCAGAACATGATTGCAGCCAATGCGGCGTCAATCCCCGGCAACAATGAACTCGACGCCGTCTCGCTGTGGGCGGCGTTCCTGACCGGCAAGGTAGCGATGATCTACTCCTGGCCGCCGTCTGGCCGCATGGCCGCGAACTATTCGCAATCGGCCACCGCAATCAACTTCATCCCGCAATCACAGATCGCCGGCAAGGTCGGCTATGCGGTCGTGCCCGGCAATCCTGAACATGCAACCGGCTACAACAAGGCGCTGTCGGCGGATTCGGCGAACCCCGAAGCGGCCTACCTGTTCATGCAATGGGCCTGCTCGCCGCCGGTCTCGCTGGCGCGCTGCATGCTGCCATACGCCCTACGCGATCCCTACCGCATCTCCCACTTCAAATCCGAGCTTTACGGCGCGCTGTTCCCGAGCGCCAAGGAGTATCTGAGCAATCTCAACAACTCGGCCAATGTCGGCCTCCTCGACCCGATCATGCCCGGCGCGCAGGACTATTTCCTGAGCATCGACCGCATGTGCACGGCTGTGTGGGCCGGTGCGGATCCGAAGGCGTCGCTAGAAACAGCGGCGGCCGAGTGGAATGAGACGACCGACCGGCTCGGCGTCGATTCGCAGAAGGCATTCTACACCGAGTTCCTGAAACTGCCGGGCGCTACTGCCGACAATACGGTGGAGAAGCTCGGCATGGCGGTCAGTCTCTGAGCTCGGCCTGCATCAGGGACGCCGGCCGGTATTCTTGACCGAAATCGGTGTTGCGGGCGCTTGGTCCGCAACACCTCTTCGCAACCGCCAGGCAGGTTTTGGGATGTCATCGATGCAGCATACCGCAACCATCAGTCGCTTGAAGGCCGCTGGAGCCCCGCCACGACTGTCGGGCTTCGCACAATGGGCGGACCGCCACTTCAAATGGCTGCTGGTGGCGCCCGCAGTACTGCTGATCCTGGCGCTGTCGGTCTATCCGCTGCTGTTCTCGCTGGTCGTGTCTTTCATCAATTATGATTTCCAGGTGCCGGGCCACGCCTTTGTCGGATTGAAGAATTTCGAGCGCGTCGTGTTCGATCCCGTCGCGCGCTGGTCGCTGTTGCTGACAGCGTGGCTGTCGGGGATCAGCGTCGCTATCGAATTCGTTCTCGGCCTTCTGGTGGCGCTGACCATGGTTCGCAGCTTTCCGGGCCGCGGCGTGATCATGTCGATCCTGATCGTGCCGCTGTTCATCAGCCCGGTCATCGTGGGCCAGGCCTGGACGCTGCTGCTGCAGCGGCCTTTCGGGCCGACCAACTACATTTTGACGCAACTTCTGGGACAGGAGGTGACGATCGGCTGGATGACCGAATCGCCATGGCTCTACGTTTCGCTGATTATCGCCGATGTTTGGCAGTGGACACCGTTCATGTTCGTCATCCTGCTCGCCGGGCTTACCGCCATTCCCCCGAACCTTTACGAGGCGGCGGAACTCGACGGGGTCAATGCCTGGCAAGCGTTCTGGGCGATAACCCTGCCGCATCTTGCGCCAATGATGCTGCTGGCGTTGACCTTTCGGCTGCTCGATGCAATCCGCATGTTCGATACTATTTTCATCATGACCGGCGGCGGGCCAGGCACGCGGACCTACACCGCCTCCTACTATCTCTACACCGTCGGCTTCACCCAGTTCCATCTGTCGCAGGCGACTGCCGGAAGCTGGTTGTTCCTGATCTTCACCGCGCTCGTGGTAATGCTGCTGGTGCGGCGGCTTTTGAAGACGGAGCCGGTCTGATGGCGGCCGTCGCGCCTGTCCGTCGCCCGAAACGCCGGTCGATACCGGTCGGCCGCATCCTGCTGCTCGGCTTCTTCCTGGTCTTCGTGTTGTGGCCGCTCTACTGGATGTTCAACACCTCGATCAAGCCGAGCGACGACTATCTCACCGTGCCGCCGGTCTGGTTCCCAACCGCACCCACCCTTGTCCACTATGAAGCTGCGCTGTTCGCCTATCGCGGCCTCGACGGGCTGATCAACAGCCTGATCATCTCGCTGTCGGCAACGGTGCTCTCGGCCCTGTTCGGCACGCTGATGGCTTACAGCCTGGCGCGCTACAACACCGGCGGCCAGCATCTGTCGTTCTGGGTGCTGTCGCAGCGCTTCCTGCCGCCCATCGGCATCGTGCTGCCGGTGTTCCTGATCTACCGCGGCGTTGGCCTCTACGACACGCATATCGGCCTGATCATCGCCTATACAGTGTTCACGCTGCCGGTGTCGGTATGGATGATGTTCGCTTATTTCCGCGGCATGCCGAAATCGATGGAGGAGGCGGCCCTTGTCGACGGCTGCACGCGCTGGGAGGCGTTCTGGCGCGTCGCCGTGCCGCTCGCCGCGCCAGGCATCGTCGCGGCGGCGGTCTTCGCCTTCATCGCCTGCTGGACGGAGTTCTTCTTCGCGCTGATTCTGACTAGCCGCACTGCTTTCACGCTGCCAACGGTTTTTCGCGCCTTCATCGGTTTCCAGGGCGCGCAATATGGCGAGGCGGCAGCCCTGGCCATCGTCTCCCTCGTGCCGTCGATCGCGCTGGGAGTACTTGCCCAACGACATCTCGTGCGCGGGCTCACGCTCGGCGCTGTTCGCGGATAGAAAGGGTCGGTATGGCCGAAGTCAGGATCACCGGCTTACACAAGCGCTACGGCGCCTTCCATGCCGTGCGCGGCATAGACCTGGACATTCGCGACGGCGAGTTCACCGTGCTGGTCGGCCCATCCGGCTGTGGCAAGAGTACGCTGCTGAGGACCATCGCAGGGCTGGAGGAGAGTTCGGAAGGCACGATCGAGATCGGCGGCGAAGTGGTCAACGATTTCCGACCGCGCGACCGTGACGTGGCGATGGTGTTCCAGGACTATGCGCTTTATCCCCACATGAACGTGGCGAAAAACATTGGCTTCGGCCTGAAGGCGCGAAAGATGCCGAAATCGGAGGTGGAGGCGCGCGTCGCCGAGGCGGCGCGCATGCTTGGCATCATCCCGCTGCTCGGGCGCTTTCCGCGCCAATTGTCCGGCGGGCAGCGCCAGCGTGTCGCCATCGGCCGCGCCATCGTCCGCAGCCCGCGCATTTTCCTGTTCGACGAGCCGCTGTCCAACCTCGACGCGCAGCTTCGCGACGAAATGCGCGGCGAGATCAAGCGCCTTCACCAGGACATTGCCACAACGATGATCTACGTCACCCATGACCAGATCGAAGCGATGACGCTGGCTGACCGCATCGTGCTGATGCGCGACGGGATGATCGAGCAGCAGGGCGCGCCGCTCGACCTGTTCGAGCGCCCCGCCTCGACCTTCGTCGCTGGCTTTCTCGGTTCGCCGCGCATGAGCTTCCTGCCGGGCACGCTGAAGTTGGACGGCAGCGCTGCCGCCATCCGGCTCTCCGAGGCGCTGCTTCCGGTCGCCCCCGGCAGGAGCCTGAATGGCGCCATTGACGGACAGGCGGTGCTGCTTGGACTGCGTCCAGAACATCTGACGCGCGCTCATGCTGCGACACCTGCGCAGGGCACGTTTCGCTACGACGCAACGATCGACCTGCTGCAGCCGACCGGCTCGCGCAGCTATGCCACTTTCCGCCTGGCCGGCGCGCCGGTGATGGCGGAACTGCAGGCGCACGACGTCAGTCGTCCCGGCGAGAGGCTGCCGATCGACATCAACATGAACCGGGCCTCGATTTTCGACGCCAAGACCGAGAGAGCGATTTGACCACGGCAGCATCTCGAGCAATCCGCTTATGTGGGACCGAACAGGTCGATCCGCAGTTGCGGACACTGCTCGCGGGACCCTTGTCGGTCGAGTTTGACAATGGGGCGATACGCTATGTCCGCATCGGCGGGATCGAGGTTCTGCGCGGGATCTCATTTCTCGTACGGGACGAGAACTGGGGAACCGAGACGCCCATTCTCGATGACCTCCAAATCGATGAAAAGCGGGATGCGTTCAGCGTCGCCTACCGTGGAACATGCGCCGGTGCGTGCGGTCGGCTGGTCTACCAGGCGCGGATCGCAGGCGGGAGCGACGGTGCGCTGTCGTTTGTGGTGGAGGCAGAGCCCGAAACTGACGTATTGACCAACAGAACCGGCTTTGTCGTGCTGCATCCGATCGAGGGTTTGGCCGGCAAGCCGGTAAAGGTGCTGCACGAGGACGGTCGCGAAAAACTCTCGCTTTTTCCGGATTACATCGATCCCAGATGTCCGTTCACCGACATTCGCGCGCTTTCGCACGAGATCGTGCCTGGGATCTGGGCCACATGCACCATGGAAGGTGACGCCTTTGAGATGGAGGATCAGCGCAATTGGTCCGACGCCTCCTACAAAACCTATGTCCGTCCCCTGCGTCGCCCGTGGCCCTACAGATTGCCGAAAGGCGAGAAATTCACGCAGGCCGTCCGACTTCAGCTGTTGGGAACGCTCCCTCCCGGGTCTTCCAAAAAACCCAATCCATCCATCAACCTGACGATCGGCAGAGCCATCGGTCGAGTGCCCCGCATTGGCATCGGCGTCGCTGCCGACGAGGCGAAGCACGCGCTTGAAGTCCCCGAGTTCATTCGACGATTGGCTCCGCGGTGGATGGTCTGCCAAGTCGATCTCCGGTTCGGGCACGGCCAGGATGAACTTGAAAGTTACACCGCCCTGGCACAATTGACCGGCGCTGGCGTCGTACTTGAGGTCATCACCAAGGGCACGCTCGATCCCTTCGGTGAATTGGCGCCTCTCGCGGATGCTGTCCAAAGCCTTCGCCTCAATCCAGAAGCTGTCTCCGTCTTTCCGGCGCAGGACATGAAGTCGGTGCAGCCGGGAGCACCGTGGCCGGCGATGCCCACCTTCGAGCAAAACTACGCCGCCGCCCGCCGGGCTTTCCCGGGGGTCCCGCTGGGCGGCGGCATGGCGGCATACTTCACCGAGCTAAACCGCAAGCGTCCGCCAAACGGAGCGCTCGACTACGCAACCTTCACTACCTGTCCAAACGTGCACGCAGCAGATGATGTCTCCGTGATGGAGACACTTCAGGCTATCCCCCATCTGATCCGCTCTACCCGTGCTTTCATGGGCGACCGCTTGCCTCTGCGTATAGGTCCCAGTCAGCTAGGCTGCCGCGAGAACCCCTACGGCAAGTCCACTGCGCCGAATGAAGCGAACGGTCGCGTCTGTCTGAGCCGCATCGATCCTCGGCAGCGCGGCCTGTTCAATGCGGCCTGGACAGTCGGCTATTTCGCGGCCTGCGCGCGCGAGGGAATCGAGGCCGTCGCATTCGGCGACTTCACCGGCCCGTTCGGATACGTCTACAGAAAGGCCGATTTCGTGCAGCCGTGGTTTGACCAACAGGATGGCCGAATGGTGTATCCCGCTTTCCATGTCATGGCAGGCCTATCAAAACTCAGCGGGGCCACCCTGCTATCCGTGGGAACTTCCGGAGCTGACAGCATCGCGGCTATCGCGGCCGAAAAAGCCGGGCGCACGACGCTGTGGCTCTCGAATCTGACTGCCAGAAAGCAATCAGTGCAGCTTTCGGATACGCCGATCAGCGCCCGCATTGCTCTTCTTGCTGCCGAACAGTTCGAGCGGGCGGCAGCCGATCCGAACTTCATGGAAAGTCCCGGAAGACGGTTGGATGACCGATTCATCTCTCTTGACGCCTACGCCGTGGCGCGAGTCGATCTCCACCGTTCGTCTTCGACAGAGCCCGGTGGACGGTAGATTGTGGGGAATGTAGCCGAGAACAGAGTCAACGTCCGCTCTGGCGTTCAGTGTCGGATGTCCGTTATGGCGCTCTTTGCTAGTTCCCGCCGACCAGTTCAAGCAGCAAGGTTCTCGCCTATTGGCGGCAGCCAGGCTGATTGAGTTTGAGCCCAATCTTCGAAACGCTGCCCTCAACATTTTGAATGGCTCAGCGCCCCGGGCATGCGGCGGGAGCACCGTCGCGCCACGCCACGCGGTTCAACGCGCCGAGGGGATAATAGCGTCACACTTGTTACTCCCACTGGTCGTTTTCCGGTGCCAAACTATTTTAGGCCCAACAACCAGCGATGAGCAGCGAATGAGCCGTGCTTCAGCGACGCGGGAATTCGCCCAGATCAGGAGGAAGCCATGACTTCAGCAGCCAAGAGCGAACGGAAAAGCGGACAGACTGCCATGCGCACACCACCGGTGGTGTCGCCGCAGGAGTGGGAAGCGGCCCACGCGCAGCTGCTCGTGAAGGAAAAGGCCCAGACCCGCGCCCGTGACGCGCTGGCCGCCGAGCGGCGACGGATGCCGTGGATGGCGGTGGAGAAAAATTATGCGTTCGAGGGGCCCGACGGGAAGGTGACCCTGCTCGACCTGTTCGACGGTCGGCGTCAGCTGATCGTCTACCGCGCCTTCTTCGAGCCGGGAGTGTTCGGCTGGCCCGACCATGCCTGCCGCGGCTGCTCCATGGTGGCCGACCAGGTCGCCCACCTCGCCCATCTGAACGCCCGTGACACCACTCTCGTCTTTGTCTCGCGTGCGCCGCAGGCGGATATTGCGCGGTTGAAGGCGCGGATGGGCTGGGAGATACCATGGTTCACCCTCACCGACAGCTTCGACGCCGATTTCGGCGTCGACGAGTGGCACGGCCACAACGTGTTCATCCGCGACGGCGACCGCGTGTTCCGCACCTACTTCATCAACAACCGCGGCGACGAGCAGATGGGCGGCACCTGGAACTATCTCGACATCACGCCGCTGGGCCGGCAGGAGGTCTGGGAGGACTCGCCCGAAGGCTATCCTCAGACCCCAGCCTACAAATGGTGGAACTGGCACGACAGCTACGCCGCGGATCCGGCAGCCGACAAGAAGTGGGCCGAGGTGTCGGAGG
Organism: Mesorhizobium sp. WSM4816; assembly: GCF_055811535.1. Lineage (NCBI taxonomy): Bacteria > Pseudomonadati > Pseudomonadota > Alphaproteobacteria > Hyphomicrobiales > Phyllobacteriaceae > Mesorhizobium > Mesorhizobium sp. WSM4816. Next base: position 26,230 of record NZ_JBVVQR010000039.1, read on the forward strand.
CCGGAGAGGCGGCGTTCCGGGAGGCGAGCACGAAGCAATGAGCCAGACCTGATCCGCTGAGATCGACGGCGGCGGCGTCGAAACGCAGGAATCCTGCTCCCAGCGGCGCTGGCGCGGCGGCTCATGAGCGACCCCTGCGCTGTTACCGCGTTGTTCCCCCAACCGGACAACCTCGGAGAGCGTCCGGCGGTAGTGCTGGATCAAGTCCATTGATCACGGCCGATTCACGCTGTTCGTCAGCCCATTGACGTACATGACCAGGTTCAGCGGATCGAACCTGAGGCCGTGGAACTTGGCCGCGAAGCGCCCGCCGCGGTCGATCACGTGCGTCACCAAGCCATGCATCTGCTGGCCGCCTTCGAGCGGATCGAAACGGACGTTGTATTGCTCGGACAGCTTGCCCGTCGCATCCTCCGCCTGCCCTTCGCGGGTGGTCAGGAAGGTCCAGTTGCGCGGGTCGAGCCCGTGCGCTTCGCCGCATCCCTTCATGACCTCGGGCGTGCTGACTTCGGGTCTGTCGTCACCGTCAGGAACTGCACCACGTCCTTCATGGGCGTTTCGTTGACCATCGCCTGGACGCGGGCGATCAGGTCGGAGTGCAGCGGACAGACGTCGGTGCAACTCGCGAACACGAAATTGAGTACAACGACCTTGTCGGCGAAGTCCGAGAGGCGGACCGGATTGCCCTCGTCGTCGGCCAGATCGAATCCCGGCGCTGCGGGAGCGTCGATCGCCTGGAAATACTTCTCTCGCTGCCCATAAGCCTGTCGAGATCGGCGCCCGGATGATGGGCAAACGCGGGAAGCGCGAGGACAGACGTGACGGCCATCGCGGCGAGAAGTGTTTTTCTGTTCATCTCCGTTCTCCGGTTTGGTCGAGTTCTCGTACGATGATCTCTTCGAAGAAGGAAACCATCTCGGGGGTGTCCCATTCGGCGGGTCCGGCGAGCCGCGCGAGCTCGTTTCCGTCGGGGCCGATCAGAAGCGTGACTGGCAGGCCGAACAGTCCCAACGCGCGGATCGCAGTCCCGTCCTGGTCGATGAAGACGGGGAGCTTGACCCCGATCTCGTCGAAGAACTTCCGGACTGCGCCGGCTCCCGCTCGGTCCACCGAAAGGGCGACGACATCGAATCCCTCGCCGCCGAGCCGCCCCTGAAGGCGGTTGAGCGTGGGCATTTCGGCCCGGCAGGGCGCACACCAGGTCGCCCAGACGTTGAGCAGCACCATCTTGCCGCGCCAATCTTCGAGAGATTGCGGCTCTCCCGCCTCGTCGGCGAGGATGAGCTCGGGCAAGGGCTGCGGCTCCTCGCGCAGCGGCATCACTGTCGGTTCCTGCGCGTGCGCGTTGCCCACGGCCACAACGACGGTAAGTGTCAGCGCCGACAGGATCGTCTTCACTGCGTCTTTTCCTGCTCGCGGCGGCTCATCTCCGACTGGTAGGCGCGCTCCCGCTCCGGCCATGTGCTCTTGATGAAGGCGAGAACGGCGCGGATCTCCTCGTCGCTCAAAATGTCCTCGAATCCCGGCATGTCGCTAGCGTACCCGTTGCCCACCACGGCGGCTGGACCCTCTTTGGTGATCCGGAACAGCACCCCGTCCGGGTGGTGCCAGGTGTGCCCGGACGCATCGTGCGGCGGGGCGGGCATGCGTCCCGAGGGAAGCTGCCTCTTCCAGTCAGGTTGGCCTTCGAGGCTGGCCCCGTGGCAGGAAGCGCAGTTCGCGGAATAGAGCTGCCGTCCCCGCGCAATTGCCGCGGCCTCGCTTGCTCCGAACGACCAGATCAAGGCGAGGGCGGCAACTCCCAAGAGCGCCGCGAAGCCAAGGATAACAGCCTGCCTGCTCATTTGCGGCCGCTGAAGAACAGGTACTTCACCAGGGCCGCGCCCGGCAGGACGAGCACCGCCACGAGCAGGAGCCAGCCCAGCCCCATGCCCAGCATCATGCCGCCCATGCCTTCCATCATTCCGCCGTCCATCGTTGTCGGCTCCTTTTCCGCGTCTCGTTGCAGGCCTATTCCCGCGCGTATACGCCGCCAACGCTGCCAGACTTGGTGATCTCCAGCATCTCGAACGGCGCTTCCTTGGTGCCGCTCATTCCCGGCGAGCCCATTGGCATGCCGGGCAGCGTCACGCCCTTGATGTCGGGCCGCTCCGTGAGCAGCTTCTTGACCGTGCCGACGGGGACGTGGCCGCTGACGACGTAGCCGTCCACGAATGACAGGTGGCAGCCCTGGAATTCGTCCGCGATGCCTGCCTCGCGGCTCATCTCGGCGAGGTCGTGGGTGGCCTTGCTGGTGACGGTGAAGCCGTTCTCCCGCAGGTACTCGGCATAGCCTTCGCAGCAGCCGCACTGCGGGTTCTTGTAGAGGGTGACGTCCTTCTCGCCCGCGAGCGCCGGGACGGCAGCCCAGACGAAGGAAGCGAGGGCGACGGCATTCAGGATAGTACGCATTTTCGGTTCTCCTTTTGAGGGATTGGTCAGGCGACGCGGAAGACGCCCATCATCCCGGCGGCCTGGTGTTCGAGTATGTGGCAATGGAGCATCCAGTCGCCCGGATTGTCGGCAACGAGGGCGATCTCCACCCGCTCGCGCGGAGACATGAGCACCGTGTCCTGCCACTCGCGGTGCTTGCTCGGCTTGCCGTTCCGGGAGATCACCCGGAAGGAATGGCCGTGCAGGTGGATCGGATGATGCCAGGCCGTCGCGTTGGTCATCGCGATGGCATGGCTCTTGTCCCGCGCAAGCGTCAGCATCGGGTCCATGACGTGCCCTTCCGCCGCGATGCCGTTGATGAACCAGATGCCGCCGGAGTGCATCATGTTCATCATGCCGCCCATGCTGCCCATCATGCCGCCAACGGCGCCGGGGGAATGCTTGCGCGTGTCGCCCATGCTGCCGCCCATCTCCTGCATGACCATGGCTCCCATCATGCCGCCGTTGAAGGTGACCTCGTGCCGGACGGCCGATGCAAGGTCCGGCTCCGGCAGCGGGTTGGGCGGGAGGGCGACAGGCCAGCCGGGAGCCGCCTGCCTGAGCGGATTACCGGCATAGGCTAGGTCGACCAGGCGGTATTCGAGGCCCTCGTAGAAGCGGTCGATCACGGAAACCCGGCTTCCGGCGTCAGCCGTCATGTCGAGGATGAGGTCGGCGCGCATCGCGGGCCCCAGCACGACCAGTCCGCCTTCTGGCGCATGCGGCTCCACTGGCTGCCCGTCCAGCGCAATGACGGCAGGCTGATGGTTCCCGAAGTCGAGGCCGAAAATGCGGGCGTTGGCGGCGTTGATCAGCCGCAGCCGGATGCGTTCTCCCTTTCGCACCTGAAAGACATCCGGCACGCGGCCATTGATCGTGACCGTGTTTCCGACCCGGCCGTTGTGCATCATGTCATGGCGGTTGCCGAAGTCTTCCCGCATCTCGGCGGTTTTGGTCAGCCGCCAGTCGGACAGCACCCATGTGACTTCGCGGTCGACCCGGATGGGATCGGCTTCCTCCACGATCAGCGGGCCGTAGAGGCCTCTGCCGACCTGCTCGAAACTGCGATGGTGCGGATGGTACCAGAAGGTGCCTGCGTCGACGGCATCGAACTCGTAGGCAAAGGTCTCGCCGGGCGCGATCGGCGCCTGCGTGAGGTGCGGCACGCCGTCCATCGGGTTCGGGACTCGCAAACCGTGCCAGTGCACCGTCGTCTCTTCGTTGAGTTTGTTCTCGACCGCGACCCGCAGGCGTTCTCCCTGGCGGATGCGAATTTCCGGACCGGGCAGGCTGCCGTCATAGCACCAGATGGGGGTATCGCCATGCGGCTCTGGCGCGATCTGGGCGCGTCCCGGTCCGGCGCGGATCCGGAATTCGCGAAGGCCTGGGGCGGCGTCGGATTGCGGCGGAAGCACCACGCCCGCCGAAACGGCGGCGGCCGATGCGAGGAAGGTTCGACGCGTCAGCGCCGGCACACGTGGATAGAGCATTTGATCAACCATCCCGGAATAGGCTCTTGTGACGCGCGGACGTAGCCGGGCGCGTCGACGGGTCGGGTCGCAAGCGGATGCCGCGGCCGTGTCAGCTCAGGAAGGTGGTTCGGGGAGGATAGGGCTCAGGCGGACCGGTGCGGCCGTCGGACGGTTCTCCGGGAGGCAAGGATACGATGCCGGCGAAATGTCGCAGCTCGGCCGTGGCAGGCGTGCAGATCGCGACAAGCGAGGTAACGCAGAACTGGCCGCATGCCGACGTCTGGCCGTCATCGCCGGGACAGTCCTGGCAGTCGGGCATGTCGCCGTCCATCTCAGCCATCGACATCGTCAGGGACATGTCGGTCAAAGCCGCGGCATGCGCCGCCGTGCTGAGGGCGAAGGCCGCGAGGAAGACGACTGCGAGGATGCGGACGAACCTGCTCATTGGGTAGACAGTAGTCCTGGCTCTGCGCCGTGTCCAGATTCGGTCGCAGGTGAACCATGACCGCCGCAAACGGATGCCGACGGGAGGCGATTTGTTGCAGGCTCCATTGGATGTCGGGCTAGGTTCCGGAAATGGTCTACCGTGAGATCATAACCGCCTTTGGTGCGTTGCGCTGGCTTCTGGACCGCGGCGGCCGCCTATCTGTTGTGGTGGGGGAACGTCCAGCGACGGGCGGCCTTCCATCCCGGCCATTGTCGATCACCGGCTGATTGAGTTTTGACCCTAGTCCCGCCAACAGCTGCTTGATCTGTTTCCGGATTTCCTTGGATCGCCGCGCGAAACGATGGCGATGATCGCCAGTAGTTCGGCCAGTTCGCGGCGGCGGCGCAACCGGCGAACAGCTGATCTCCCCGCGTCCAGCCTGCTCCCAGCATGCAGTCGACGATCGCCTGAAAGCTTGGCTCCATCGTCTCCTGGCAGTCGATCTCCCGGTCGGGATAGTCGCCCTGTCCTTCTCGCTCGGTTCCGCCTCGCCGATGTCGAGCTGCGGTATTTGGGCGACAGCTATCGGGAGCGGCTTCGATAGGAGAGACCCCAGCAATTGGATGCACGCATTCGGCTGGGACAAAGCCGCTGGAAGCGGCGACGATCGCTTGCAGGGCTCAGATCGCTCCGCCGCCATTCATGCCGACTTGACGATCGACAATGTGCGTTTGTAGGTGGCCGGTTTCGTGCGGAAATTCGCGGCGGGAGCAGGTCGGCCGACGTGAAAGCCCTGGATCTTATCGATGTCGAAGTCGCGGATAAGGGCCAGCTGCTCGTCGGTTTCCACCCCCTCGACCAGGATTTTATGGCCGCGATTTCGCACCAGGGCAATAATGTCCTGCAGCATCGCCTTGCCCCTTGGGGTGCCGCAGTCATGCAGGAACGAGCGGTCGATCTTCACCGTATCGAAATCGATGAGACGAAGCCATGAGAGACCCGCGAAGCCCGTCCCGAAGTCGTCAAGCCATACCCTGACCCCCAACAGCTTCAGGTCGCTGATGCAGCGCAGAATGTCGGAGTGCATCTCCATCTCCAGCCCTTCGGTGATTTCGAGGGCCAGCCTGCTGCCGGCGATGCCGGTCTCGCTCAAAATCGTCGCAACCGAAGCTGCGAAGCCGGGCGTCTTGAGCTGAATTGGAGAGACGTTGACGCTGACGACACGGACGTGATCGTCCGCCAGGAGTTCAGTGCACACTGTCCTTATGGCCCAGCGCCCGAGTTCCAGCACCGCGCCGGTTCGTTCCGCAACAGGAATGAACAGGCTCGGCGGAACCGATGTGCCGTCCAGCATTTTGAGGCGCATCAGAGCCTCGACGGCTTCAACCCGGCCAGACGCCACATTCTGGATCGGCTGATAGACGAGTGAAACGAGATCCTGGCCGATCGCGATCTTCAGCAAGGCCGCAATATTCTCGCTCTCGTCGCTGCTCTGGGGATCGTTTGGATCGAACAGCCAGGTACAATTGCGACCGCCTGCTTTTGCCAGATAGAGCGCACGATCGGCCTCGTGGATGATCTTTTCCAGCTTGGCGCCGGTCTGCGGCCTGGTGAAGGCAGCGCCAACGCTCACTGTCACCACCGAGGTGCCGTCCCTGCGCTGCTGGTGGGGAAGCGCGAGGTTCTCCACCGTGCTTCGAATGGCTTCCGCAAGACCTGCAACCTGTTCCCTTTTCTCCATGCGAGCCAGGACGATGAATTCTTCCCCGCCGTAGCGGCCGATTGAGCCATTGTGCTGCTTGATCATCTCGGCAAGGGCATTGGCGACGAGTATCAGGCAGCGGTCGCCTTCCTGATGTCCGTAGTAGTCGTTGAACCTTTTGAAGAAGTCCACGTCGATGAGGATCGCCACGAAAACGCTGCCATGCCTTTGCCAGTCGCTCCAGTAGTCGCGCAGCTTCTCGTCAATCGCCCGCCGGTTCTCCAGACCCGTAAGCGGATCGGTTCTCGACAGACTCAACAGCGCCTGGCCGCGCTCGGTGGCTTCCTTGTGCTGGATTTTGGCTTCGAGGGCGTTGAGGAAGACGTTGTAACGTTCCTCGTTCAGCTTCCAGTTTACGTAGGATGTGAATGTGAAGCATGAGATGTAGAAAGTTCCAAAGACCATTTTGTATGTCAATGTGGAAGGCACAAAGTAGTTTACAATATACAGTATCACCAGTATTATACTTGAAGTCACTATAGACATGCTGAATTTAAACGTGAAAAATAGATTGGCGCTCATCATAAAGATGGTGCCGAAGACCATATAATAAGAGACGCTTTCCTTGTCCGTGCCAAACACCGCTGGGGACAACCAACCGATATAGCCAAAGATGATGGCCGCAGCGCAAGTCACGTCAATCCATTCCGTGGCGACCCCGCGGCGAAGTTGTGCTTCCAGGGTCAACAGCGCCGTCGCTCCGACCGCGAAGCGTGCCATGATCGTATAGAGCGCGACATCCGGTATCAGCAGCAGATCCGTTGCCGAAAACAGCAGATAGATGGCAACGGCGATCCAAAGCCCAGGCCTGGCGTCCATTCTTCGCTTCGCCTGGCCTTCCTCCCGGTAGAGTTTGCGGAGCTCGTCGTAGCGCGGCTCGTAGCGCCGCTCAAGCGGTTCCGCATGGGCCATATCGGCCAATGCGGATGACGCGTATTCGTTCGTCACCCTAGGCCCCATTTGAACGGGGCTTTGTATGCCGAACTCATTTCTAGCTTCTCCCCCCACGCCGGCCGACTCCTCGGGCGCGACAGCGAATTGCGGCGCCTCGCAAGCAATATGCAGTCGCGCAGATAGGTTTGCGTTAACTCGTATCGGGAATCCGGCCCGCAAGGCGTCCAAAAAACCAAGCATGGTTCGCGGGAATTTAACGACACTGCTAAAATGCCTGACATGTGTCTTGGCAAAGATAAAATTTTAGGCAATATCTAACTATATCTAGTTAAATCTGATTATGGAGTTCTGCGGTGGCAACAATCCTCGATGGCAAAAGTCTGATTACTGCCGAGATGATCGCCGCCAGTCTCCCTCGAAGAAAGCTCGAGCCTCATAGCGAAGCGTTCGAAACCGCCCGCGTCGAGCTTGCACTCATTCTCCACATCACGCACCAGCAGATCGAGCAGCAGAAGGACCCCGCGGAGGTCATTCGCCGTCTGATGTCGCATCTCGAAGCAATGCGTATCAAGGTTCATCCGGACGTTTGGCAAGCATTGATACCGGTGGTGCGCAACCACCCGGTCCTGGAGTACTTTCTTGAGGATCCGCTCACGCGGTGGTCCCACGACAAGCCCAGAGGTTATTCCGGCGACGCACAGTTGCTCGACTACATCTATTGTGATCCGCACGTGGCGGAGAGCGTGGCAAACGCCTCGGAGGTCGGCAAGGCGCTCTACAGGCATACCAAGGATGTGCCGTCGTGCGTCGCGGCACGCGAACGACGCGATCTTTTGACCCGATATGTCGATGAGATTGCGACCAGGAATGGACCTCAAACCGAGGTCCTGGCGATTGCGGCCGGCCATTTAAGGGAGGCCAATCGCTCGGCCGCCTTACAGGAGGGCCGTCTCAAGCGCTGGGTTGCGCTCGATCAGGATCCTCAGAGCGTTGGATTGATCACGCGCGACTTTCAGGGCACTGCGGTAGAGGCCATCGACGGCTCGGTGCGAACCATGCTCACGAGAGGCCACAAGCTTGGCAAGTTCGACTTCATCTATGCCTCCGGCCTTTACGACTACCTTGCGCACAACGTCGCCGTGAAGCTCACGAAAACCTGCCTGCAGATGTTGAAGCCGAACGGGACATTCCTCTTCGCGAACTACGCCGAGGGCAACCCTGACGCCGGCTACCGGGAGACGTTCATGAACTGGGTGTTGCTGCTGCGGTCGGAGGCCGATATGTGGAACATCATCAATGCCAGCGTCGACCGAAACACCGTCGAGGCGCAGGTGTTCTTTGGCGAGAACCGCAACGTCCTCTACGGCGTCATCGAAAAGCGCGGATAACGACCGCCCGGGCTGCAAGCTTGTGGCGGTTGGCGGCAGCCAGTCCGATTGCGTTTAATCTTCGAACGCTGCGCTTAACGTCTCGAATGGCGCCAGCGCGCCGCGCACTTGGACGACGGCCGCGGCGACGCGATGCGCGCGCAGCACCGCCTCGGTCGGGGCATGGCCGGCAAGCCGGGCGGCGAGATAGGCGCCATTGAAGGAATCGCCGGCGCCGGTGGTGTCGACCGGGGCGGCGACATGCACGGCCGGAACGGGTTGCAGGGTCCCGCTTGTGGCGATCAGCGCCGGTTCCTCACCGTTCTTGACGACGACTTCGCCGACCAGCTTTTGCAGCCGTTCCGCGGTTTTCTCCGGCGCTGCGTCGCCGAACAGCATCTGCTCGTCGGGAAAGGTCGGCAGCGCGATGTCAGTGACTGCCAGCGCATCGAGGATCGCGCTCTGTGCATCCTCGCGCCGGCGCCACAGCCGCGGCCGATAATTGGGATCGAAGGCGACAAGCGAGCCGGCGGCGCGCGCCTTGGCCACCGCCGCCAAAAGTGTCTTGCGCGCGGCGTCGTCCAGAATTGCCAAAGTGATTCCGGAAAAGTAAACAAGCGCCTGATTTTCAAGGCTTTTCGCCAAAGCGGCCGCGTCGGAGGCAAGCTGCCTCGCGGCGGCGTCGCCGCGCCAGTAGGTGAAGGAGCGTTCGGCGCCGGTCAGCGTGATTGCATAAAGGCCAGGCCGGGCGCCTGGTATAATCGGGCTGGCGCCGATGCCGATGCCGTTTTGCGCGAAGAAATCGATCTGGTCGCGCGAGAACGGGTCGTCGCCGAAGGCCGACACATAGGTCGCCGGCCGGTCACCGCTCAGCGCATGCAGCGCCCACAGCGTGTTGAATGTGTCGCCGGCAAAGCCCATGCGCCAGTTCGGCCCGGCCTGGCCTGAAAGCTCGAGCATGCATTCACCGATCGATGCGACGCCGTTTCCTGCCATGTATCTCTCCTGGTGCATGTCGCCCACAGCTTGCGCGGCGGTTTTGGGATAACGACATGCACAAAACCAAAGACCGGTGCTGTAGCTTTTTGCGGGCGCCAGCGCCATGCTTGGCGGCAGCGGATTTTGCGCCGGCGGCGTTTTCTCAGCGGCGCGGCGGGACGCGATCCGCTCAGTAAGACGTTATTTCTGGAAGAGGAACCGGTTTGGCATCGTTATGGCGCTACGTTCTGGCAGGTGTTGGTCTGGCTGCCTTGCTGGCCGGCATTCTCGCCGCCGTCTATCTGACCGCGCCGCAAGCGCCTCGGCTCGCCGGCTCCGAGATTGCCCGTTCGAAAGAGACGGCGAACGGCCTGTTTATAGCCAGTTTCGAGCCGGAGCGGGGCGTTGTCCGTCAAGGCGAGCTGCAATCCTGGCTGCTGACCCTGAAGACAAATGCGGGCACCCCGGTGGAGGGCGCTGCGATCTCGATATCCGGCGGCATGCCGCAGCACAGGCACGGTCTGCCAACCAGCCCGCATGCGACCGATTATCTGGGCGACGGCCGCTATCGCATCGGCGGGGTGAAATTCACAATGAGCGGATTGTGGCAACTGCATTTCGCCATTTCCGCGGCGGCCGGATCCGACACGGTGGTCTTCAATGTGTTGCTCTGAGCGCTGGAGCAAGATGAACCGCTTTCCGCGACTTTTCGCGCTGCTGGCGATGGCTGTGCTTGCCGGCTGCGGCAAGCCTGAGTTTTCCGATGCCGAAAAGAAGACCATCGCCTCGCTGGCGCTGTCAGCCCTGCCGCCGCTGAAAGCCGACACCACCAACCGCTTCGCCGACGTGCCGGCCGCCGCCGCGCTCGGCGCGACGCTGTTTTTCGACGCCGGGATGAGCGGCGACGGCAAGGTTTCCTGCTCGACCTGCCACAAGATCGACCGGCAGTTCCAGGACGATCTGCCGCGAGCGGTCGGTGTCGGCCGCACCAACCGACGCACCATGCCGCTGGCCGGCGTTGCGCATGACGCATGGTTCTTCTGGGACGGGCGGCGCGACAGTCTTTGGGCGCAGGCGCTGGCGCCGCTGGAAAATCCCCTGGAGCAGGCTGGCAACCGCGCCGCCTACGCGCATTATATCAAGGCGCGATTCGGCGAGCGCTACGAGCGCATCTTCGGGCCGCTGCCCGACCTTTCAAATGTGCCGGCCAATGCCAGTCCGCTCGGCGGCGATGCCGAGAAGGCTGCCTGGAATGCAATGTCCGGTGCGCAAGCCGAGGACGTCAACCGCGTCTTCGCCAATATCGGCAAGGCGATCGCCGCCTTCGAGCGATCGGTCGCGCCGCCGCAGACGCGCTTCGACCGGTTCGCCGCCGCTTTGGATACCGGTATACAGGCACTGCCAGGCGACGACGCCTTGTCGCCCGAAGAAATCCTCGGGCTAAAACTGTTCATCGGCAAGGCCAATTGCGTGACCTGCCATAACGGGCCGCGTTTTACGGACGGCGGTTTTCACAACACCGGCGTGCCGTCGGTGGCGAACCTGCCGCCGGATCGCGGCCGCATAGACGCGGTACGCCAAGTCGAGGCCGATCCGTTCAACTGTTTCGGCGCGTTTCGCGATGGCGACGCCGGCGCCTGCGGCGAGCTGCGCTTCATGGTCAAGGCCGGGCCGGAACTCGTGCGCGCCTACAAGACGCCGTCGCTGCGCGGCGCCGCCACCCGTCCGCCCTATATGCATGCCGGGCAGTTTTCCTCGATCGAGGAGGTTGTGGCGCATTATTCGAAGGCGCCTGCCAGCGTCGAGGGTGTATCCGAGATCCACCCGCTGCAGCTTTCTGACCGCGAGCGCGCGGCGCTGGTGGCGTTCTTGAAGACGCTGGCGGAGTGAAGGGACCCAGCTACTCGGTAGCGATCCTTCGCGCCCCCCTCTGTCCTGCCGG
>NZ_JBVVQR010000039.1:37643-57012 GCF_055811535.1 Mesorhizobium sp. WSM4816
GTTCTTGAAGACGCTGGCGGAGTGAAGGGACCCAGCTACTCGGTAGCGATCCTTCGCGCCCCCCTCTGTCCTGCCGGACATCTCCCCCACGAGTGGGGAGATTGGCTGTCCCCTCGGCTTTCGCCAATTTCAACATTCAAGGAAAGGGGCACTGTCGCCGAAGCCGCCGATCTCCCCCCAAGTGGGGGAGATGTCCGGCAGGACAGAGGGGGCGCTGTCCCGCCGGCATCGAAGGTTCTTACCGCACCAGCGCGCCTACCGATCCTTCACCGTCTCCATCGCCACGAAGGTCGAGGTCTGGGCGACGTGGGGCAGGGCGGAGATGCGCTCGCCGAGCACGCGGCGGTAGGCGGCGATGTCCGTGGTGCGGACTTTCAGCAGATAATCGAAGCTCGACGCCATCATGTGGCATTGCTCGATCTCCGGCACCGCCTGCACTGCGCGGTTGAAGGCGTCGAGCGCGGCCGAGCGGGTGTCCGACAGTTTCACCTGGACGAAGGCGACATGGCCTTCGCCCATGCGCTCACGGTCGACGATCGCCTGGTAGCCTCGGATGATGCCGTCCTTTTCCAGCCGCTTGACCCTCGCCTGCACCGGCGTCTTCGACAGGCCGACCTTTGCCGCGAGTTCCGACATCGAAAGCCGGCCGTCGCTGCCCAGCGCCGAAAGGATGTTCCTGTCGATGCGGTCCAATTGGTCTTCTGTCACCAAATATATGGTCAAATTGGAGGAAATTTGGCCGAATGATAGATCAATCGACCTCTCCTGTCGATTTCTTTGGACCGATCGAAACTACGCTTTATGCTAGCTTGCGTCATTCGGTCCGGTAACCGCCGGACCGCTCACTGATCCTCGCTCCACAGGACAGCCATGCCAGCGCTCGAAGCCATCCGCCAGCAGATCCGTGCCAATTACTTGCCTGAGGAAGACGAGGCCGTGAAGCGGCTGGCCGAGGCGGCAGGGCTTTCGACGAAAGAGCGCAAGGCAATCTCGGCCCGCGCCGCCGATCTGGTGCGGGCGGTGCGCGGCTCGTCCGATCCGCGGCTGATGGAGGTTTTTCTGTCCGCCTACGGCCTTTCCACCAAGGAGGGCGTCGCGCTGATGTGCCTGGCCGAAGCGCTGCTGCGGGTGCCGGACACCGAGACGATGGACGACCTCATCGCCGACAAGATCGCGCCGCATGACTGGTCGGCGCATTCGGGCGGCTCGAGCTCGATCTTCGTCAATGCGTCGACCTGGGCGCTGATGCTGACCGGCCGGGTGCTCGACGAAGGCGAGAACGGCATCGAAGGCACGCTGCGCGCCATGGTGCGCCGGCTGGGCGAGCCGGTCATCCGCAGGGCGGTCGCCGCCGCCATGCGCGAAATGGGCGAGCAGTTCGTGCTCGGCCGCACCATTGCCGAGGCCGTCAAGCGCGGCCGGCCGATGACCCAGAAAGGCTATCTCTATTCCTTTGACATGCTGGGCGAGGCGGCCCGCACCGAGGCCGACGCACTGCGCTATCTCAAGGCCTATGTCGACGCCATCTCGTCGCTCGATGCCGGCGCCAACGGCCCCGACATCCGCCAGAATCACGGCATCTCGGTCAAGCTGTCGGCGCTGCATCCGCGCTACGAGGCGATGCAGAAGGAAAAGATGCTGCCTGTGATGGCCGAGCGGCTTTTGTCGCTGGCGCTGGCGGCGCGCCATTCGCGCATGGGCCTCAATATCGACGCCGAGGAGGCCGACCGCCTCGACCTGTCGCTCGAAATCATCGAGCGGGTGCTGGCCGAGCCGGAGCTTGCCGGCTGGAACGGTTTTGGCGTCGTCGTCCAGGCCTATGGCCCGCGCGCCGCCTTCGTCATCGACTGGCTCTATGCGCTGGCGAAGAAGCACGACCGCACCATCATGGTGCGGCTGGTCAAGGGCGCTTATTGGGACACCGAGATCAAGCGGGCGCAGGCGCTCGGGCTCGACGGCTATCCGGTGTTCACCCGCAAGGCCAACACCGACGTGTCCTATCTGGCCTGCGCGAAAAAGCTCCTGTCGATGACCGACCGCATCTATCCGCAATTCGCCACCCACAACGCCCACACCGTCGCCGCCGTCCTGTCGATGGCCGGCGATCGCGACTCCTTCGAGTTCCAGCGCCTGCACGGCATGGGCGAGGCACTGCACGAGACGGTGCGGCGGACCGAGGGCACGCGCTGCCGCATCTATGCCCCGGTCGGCGCGCATTCCGACCTGCTTGCCTATCTGGTCCGCCGGCTGCTCGAAAACGGCGCCAACTCCTCCTTCGTCCACCAACTCACCGACGAGGAGGTCGAGCCGGAGGATATTGCTCGCGACCCGCTCGAAACCGTCGAGAAACAGGGTCCGGTCGCCAATCCGGCGATTCCCAGCCCGTCGGCGATCTTCGGTGCGGCCCGCCGCAATTCGAAGGGCTTCGACATCACCGATCCGGTGACGCTGGCCGCGATCGACAAGGCCAGGGCGGAATTCGCGGGGCCGGACCGCTGGCACGCCAGGCCGATCACCCGTGCCGCCGGCTACGGCAAGCAGCGTCCGGTGGTCAATCCGGCAAAACCCGACGAGGTGGTCGGCACGGTCAGCGAGGCAACCGCCAAGCAGGTTGCGACCGCCGTGCGCATCGGTGTGGAGGCGCAACCGGCCTGGGCGAAGCGCGCCGTCGCCGAGCGCGCCGCCATCCTCAACCGCGCAGCCGACCTCTATGAGGCCAGCGCCATCGAATTCTTCGCGCTCGCCACACGCGAGGCCGGCAAATCACTGGCCGACGGCATCGCCGAAGTGCGCGAGGCAGTCGATTTCCTGCGCTTTTACGCGACCGAGGCGGCCAATGCCGAAACGGGAACCGAGGCGCGCGGCGTGATCGCGTGCATCTCGCCATGGAATTTTCCGCTCGCCATCTTCACCGGCCAGATTGCGGCAGCACTCGTCACCGGCAATTCGGTCATCGCCAAGCCGGCCGAGCAAACGCCGCTGATTGCCTTCCGCGCGGTCGAATTGCTGCGCGAAGCCGGTGTGCCGGAAGACGTCATCCAGCTTCTGCCCGGCGACGGTCCCTCGGTCGGCGGCCCGCTGACCGCCGACCCGCGCATTGCCGGCGTCTGCTTCACCGGCTCGACCGAGGTCGCCAAGCTGATCGAAAAGCAGCTGGCCGAGACCGCCGAGCCCGACGCCATGCTGATCGCCGAGACCGGCGGGTTGAATGCGATGATCGTCGATTCCACCGCGCTGCCCGAGCAGGCGGTGCGCGACATCCTGGCCTCGGCCTTCCAGAGCGCCGGCCAGCGCTGCTCGGCGCTGCGCGTGCTCTACGTGCAGAAGGACGTCGAGAAGAAGATGCTGGAGATGCTGAAGGGCGCCATGGAAGCGCTCAGCCTCGGCGATCCCTGGCGGATATCGACCGATGTCGGCCCAGTCATCGACGAAGAGGCACAAAAATCGATCCGCGACTATTGCACTGAGATGGGCCTGCAAGGCCGGCTGATCGCCAAGCTCGAAGCGCCGAAGGATGGCCGCTTCGTGGCGCCGCATGTCTTTCGGGTCAAGGGCATCGAGGACATCGAGCGCGAGGTGTTCGGGCCGGTGCTGCATGTCGCCAGCTTCGACGCCGACGATATCGACGGGGTCATCGCCGCGATCAACCGCAAGGGTTATGGCCTGACCTTCGGCCTGCACACCCGCATCGAAGGCCGCGCCCAGCATTTCGTCGACGGCATCCATGCCGGCAACATCTATGTCAACCGCAACCAGATCGGCGCCGTGGTCGGCTCGCAGCCGTTCGGCGGCGAAGGACTTTCCGGCACCGGGCCGAAGGCCGGCGGGCCGCACTATCTCAGGCGGTTCCGCAAGGGGCCGCAGGCGGGCACGCCTGTTCTTGACGGCCGCAAGGTGACGGCGACCGAACTCGCCGACAATCTGCCGGACCCGGCGCTCGGCGGCTGGTCGACGCGGGCTGACCGGGTGGCGGTGCTGAGGAAGCATTTGCGCGGCAAGGGTGCTGCGGCCATCGGTGCCGCCGCAAGCATCGATTTCGGCCAGGTCGATTTGCCCGGGCCGACCGGCGAGGCCAACACGCTGTCGCTGTCGCCGCGCGGTCGCGCGCTGTGCCTGGGACCGGACGCCGACACGCTGCTTGCCCAGACCATCCAGGCGCTCGCCGCCGGCAATGCGGTGCTGGCCGTCGCGCCGGGTGCGCCGGCAGCACTCTCACCACTGACCGGCAAGGGCCTGCCGCTGGCGGCCATTGACGGCCGGCCCGACCCGGTCGAGGCACGCGCGCTGCGTGTCGACGTCGTTGCCTTTTCCGGCACGCCTGAGGCCGCTCGCATCGTGCGCAAGGTGATCGCCGACCGCGCCGGCCCGATCGTGCCGCTGGTCAGCGAAGTGCTCAACCCGGCCGCCTATGCGCATGAGCGCGCCGTCTGCGTCGACACCACGGCTGCCGGCGGCAATGCCAGCCTGCTGGCCGCGGCGTAAGGGTCGGCCGGGTGCGCTCATCTCGGCAGGGCAATCACTTCAGGTTTGCGCTGCCGGCGAAGCTGCCGATCTCCCCCCTTGCGGGGGAGATGTCCGGTAGGACAGAGGGGGGT
Source organism: Mesorhizobium sp. WSM4816 (assembly GCF_055811535.1). Lineage (NCBI taxonomy): Bacteria > Pseudomonadati > Pseudomonadota > Alphaproteobacteria > Hyphomicrobiales > Phyllobacteriaceae > Mesorhizobium > Mesorhizobium sp. WSM4816. Next base: position 42,239 of record NZ_JBVVQR010000039.1, read on the forward strand.
GTGAAGGATCGCCAACTTTCGACTTTAGCCACTCCCAACCGGAAATTCGCCTGAGGGCGTGGCTGTGACAGTTTGATAGGTCGGCGGCACAGCACCCCCCTCTGCCCTGCCGGGCATCTCCCCCGCAAGGGGGGAGATCGGCAGCTTCGCCGGCGGCGACCTACTCACGCGCCCTCGACGACCGAAAAGCCCTCGAACTGCGGATGGCCGAGATAGTGCACCTTGGTGGAGCCGGCGTTGCGGTGCGCGGCGCGGAAATTCTCGGATTTGGTCCAGGCGACGAAATCCTCATGGCTCGCCCACACGGTGTGCGAGGCGAACAGCGTGTAGCCTTCGGCCTCGTTGACCGGACCACGCAGCAGATGAAATTGTTTGAAACCCTTCATTTCGGACAGGCTGGAATCACGGTTCTTCCAGACGTCCTCGAAAGCGGTTTCCGAGCCATTCTGGACCTTGAAGCGATTCATGGCGATGTACATTGGCCGTCCTTTCGTGACTGCAGTTCATGATGCTTGGTGGATTGCCTGAAACGATGAGGCGAAGGCTGTTAAAATGGACCGATCCGCGCTTTAAACACCCAACTTGACTTGCCGGTTTCGCTTGGAATGGGAGGGAACGGCGCCTGCTTGCGCACCAGTGTTAAAGCGAACTGGTCAAGCTCCGCAGAACCTGAGCTTTCGGCAAGCTGTATATCGCTGATGCTGCCGTCGGCCATGACAACGAAAACGACCCTGGCATTGTTGCGAGCGCTGGCCTGTATCGCTTTCGAAACATGACGGTTGGCGCGGGCAAGCTTCTTCTGGACTTCACCGCTGTAGCCGGATTCGATCGCATTGCCTGCCGCTGCCTGCTCATTGCCCTTGCTGGAAGCCACCGCGTCGCGTTCCTCGCCATCGGCGGCGCCGCGGGCCTCGTTGGTTTCGCCGGCTCCGACAGGACCTGATGTCGGGCTCGGCCTTGGCGTCGGGATCGGCGGCTGTCCGACATCGGCAGGAGGCGCCTCGGTGCTTTGCGCCGGAGCAGCCGGCTCTGCCGGCGTTTCGATCTTCGGAGCCACGCGCTGCTCGTCCAGCCGCGGGCTGTCGGCCATCATGTCTGGCGCGGCAGTGGGTTGCTCGACAATCTGCGGCAAGGGCGCGGGCGGCTGCGTGGCCATTTCCCTGATCGGCCGGTCACCGGTGGGCCGGTCGGCAGGCGGCTCTGGCTTGATCTGGGGCTTGACCTCAGGCTTGGCTGGCCGCGGGTCGGGCACCAGGGTGACGTTCATCGCGCCCGGCACCTTACCATTCAAGGCGCTGCCGACCACGTCGGCGCCGGTTCGATCGGCGCCTTCCATCTCGATTGCGTCCCCGGCATCAAACGTGCCGGCAGGTGCGATGAGAAAAGCGGCCGCCACCGCCGCATGAAACAGGCAGGAGGCGACGATCGCCGCCGTCCAATTGCGGCTCATGGCTGACGGTCTGGCCGGCGCAAGCGGTCCGGTCGGCGCAAGCGCCAGTTCGCCATCGGCATCGGGGAGGGGACTGATGTTCTGCATGGCTCGCGGCGAGACCTGCCGCAACCGGCGCGGACTTGTCAAATCAACATCATTTACCCTGGCGGCAACAGGCCGGCCTCGTACCCGCTTCCAGTCTGCCTTCTCAGACCCCGAAGGCGATGCCGGTCTTGGTCTCGGTCTTCAGTCCGCGCATGCAAGCGTCCGGCTTGATGCCGGTGCCGGCGCATTCGGTCGAGCTGTTGATCAGCACGCGGCTGACCTTGGCGCAGTCGGCGCCGGCAAGATCGAAACGCGTCACCTTGGTCTTGCCCGCCGGCAGGTCCTTGAAGTCGAGCACCGTCAGCCGGTCGACGACGCCGGCCTCGTTGAACAGCGCGATCTCGAACGCTGCCTTCGAGAGGTCGGCGCCGAGCGTGTTGTTGACCACGAACGTCAGACGGCAGCCTTTTTCGGAGGCCTGCGCGCCATTAAGCTCAAGCGTGAGAGCAGGGGCCGGCGCAGCCTGTTGCGCCCACGCCGGACCCATCGCAAGCGGCATGGCCAGCACCGAGGTCAGCAGGCGAAGCGATGCCGTCAAGCTTTTCATTGTCGTCAGCCTCCAAATCGCATTGTCGCCACCAGCTTCAGCGTGATGCCAGGCTCGTAAACTACAACAGTGGCGGGTGCATTCAACGGGTTGGTGTATTTGACGCCGAACAAATTGTCAGCGCGAAAATCGACCTTGAGATTGTCGGTCGCCTGGTAGCCGGCGAAGACGTTGATCAGCGTGTAGTCCCTGGCCACCGGATTGCCCTTCGGCCTGCCATTATACTGCACCTCGCTGCCGACGGTCAGCTTGTCCTCCAGAAAGCGGAAGCCGAGTTGTCCGGTGACCTGCGAAGAGGGGACGGTGACAAGGTCTGCCCGCTCGCCGTCGTAGGAGATGGTGTGGCCATCGATGATCGACGCGGAAAGCCCGGCGAAACCCCAGCCGGCGTCATAGACGGCTTCCATTTCAAAGCCGCGGATCCTGGCTTCTGCAAAGTTCTGGTACTGGAAGCAGATCGGGATGCCGGGGCCGAACGGGCAGCCGCTGGTCGGGTCGAAGGCCGACAGGGTGACGCCTTCGATGTAGTCGTCGACATCGTTGTTGAAGTAGGCCGCCTTGAAACGAAACGCGTCGCCGGCCTCGACGATGTCGTCGTGCTTGTAGTTGACACCGAATTCGACGGTCTTGCCGGTTTCAGGCTTCAGATCGGGATTGGGGAGGAAGGGAAAGCTGACGCCTGCCGGATGATTGCCGCTGATGAGGGTTTCCGACAGCGACGGGGAGCGATATCCCTCGGCATAGGTGCCGTAGAATTGCAGTCCCGCAAGGCTGGCGGTTTCGAACGGCGAGACGCCGACGGTGATGCGCGGCGACAGCCGGTCGCCGGAGGTTTCGCCGACATCGCTTTCCAGCTTGTAGCTGTCGTAACGCAGGCCGGCGATGATTTCGAGCCAGCCCCAAGTGAGCTTGTCCTGGATGGAGGCGCCGGAAACGTTTCGCTTGCCCGAAGGGGTATAGAAACTGGCGCCGCCTGCGTCGCCACCCGTCTTGACGTCGTCGCCAACCCAGTCACCGCCATAGGTCAGCTCGTGCGCAATGCCGGCGGTCTCGAACCGCGAGGTGTTCCAGATGTCGATGCCCGAAGTTCCGACATCGAAAGTCGACATCGAGCCCGCCGGCAGGAGGATGGGAAGACCGGTGACCGGATCAAAGCGGTTTTGCGCAACCAGGCTCGTCATCTCCATGTTGGTCTTGTTGTAAGAGGCGTTGACGTGGAGATCGAGCCAGCTCTTGTCCGCATCGGTGATGTTGTAGCGCGCCGTGAAGGTATTCGCCTCGAGGTCGACGTCATTCACCGGCGTGCCGCCGCTGACCTCGTTCCAGCCGTCGCTCGTGCCATTCCAGCCCAGCTTCAGTTCGCTGTTTTCGCTGGGGCGGATGGTTGTCTTCAAAAGGCCGCTCGAGACGTCGAAGCCGGTGCCGTCGACCGTATCGCCGCCGCCATCCTTGTAGTCGTCATAGTCGCGATAGACGATGTTGCCGAGGACATCCCAGTTTTCGTTGAATCGGTAGGCGCCGGCAGCGCTGGTCGTCCAGCCTTCGCCGTTGCTCTCATAGCGCCCGGTCGCGGACGCCGCCCATGTCTCGCCGTCGCGAAGATAGTCGTCCGCGTCCTTGGTCTCGAACAGGACGACGCCGCCAATGGCGCCCGAGCCATAGGTGTTGGCGACCGGGCCGCGAATGACGTCGACGGATTTGATGAGGTCCGGGTCGATATAGAAGGTCGATTGCGGGCCGTGGTCGGAGCGCTGGAAATTCTGCCGCGCACCGTCGACGATCACCGCGACGCGGCCGAATCCTGCAAGCCACGGATGTTGATGCTGGAGGAGACGCGCCTCGCGTCGGCCTGGACCGCTACACCCGGCACACCCAACAGCATCTCGTTGGGCGTCGTCGCCATGCGGCGTTGCAATTGCTCCTGATCGACATGGCTGACCGAAGCCAGGGAATCGATCGCCGTCTCGCCGGTGCGGCTGACGACCAGGATCTGGTCGAGCAGCGTTGCGCCTGCCGCGGCCGGCTGTTCAGGCGCCTGCGCCTGTTCGGCCTGCTGCCGATCTGTTGCAGTTTGGGCGGCCTGTTGAGCATTGGCCGACGGGGTAAGCAGAGCGATCGCCGCAGCGCCCGCCAGCAATGCCGCCATGCCCTTTGCCATCGATCGATGCGCCGGACCTCTATGCCCCGGATCTGGGCTGCTATTCGCCAGACCCAGCCGTCCCCAATTCCCCAACCCCATGCCCCAATTCCAAAAATCCTGGTTCGATGCTGGCAGGCTTGATGCGCCGGCATTTTTCGTCGTGTCCGGCTTCTTAAATCTTGACTCATCTAGTCCGGTATTGCACTAACTAGTAAACATGAGTATTCAAGTCAAGAAATGAATTGGCATTTCACGCACCGCCGCGCCAGCCGACCAGGCCCGGCCCAGGAAAGGGATCGAACCAGATGAACACGCACAATCCCAAAGACTTTCGGCCCAAAGACTTTCGGCCCAATGACTTTCGCGATCGCGTCCGCCGTTCCGACGATAATTCGGCTCGTTTCGATCGGGTCCCGTTGACGGTGAGGACCCTGTCCAGCAACGCCTTGTTCCGGGGCGAGCACGAGATCGGCATCGAGCATCACGGAGCGCTCTACCGGCTAAAAATCACCCGCCAGGGCAAGCTCATCCTCAACAAGTAGGTAATAAAAATATGGACCAGCGCGTAAGGCCCGCGCCGCACGAGATCCGGCGGGCGCGGGCAGACAATCCGAAGACGCGCGAGCGCGATCTCGCAGCCCAGCTTGGCATTTCGGAGGCCGAGTTGGTCGCCGCGCATTGCGGCGACGGCGTCCTCCGCGTCGAGCCGCGCGTCAATGATCTTTTGACCGGCCTCGAGGCCGTCGGCGAGGTCATGGCGCTGACGCGCAATGAAAGCGCCGTGCACGAGAAGATCGGCGTCTACGACAAGGTCGTGACCGGCAACCACAATGCCATGGTGCTCGGCGAGAACATCGACCTGCGCGTCTTCCCGAAAGCCTGGGCGCACGGCTTTGCCGTCGAAAAGCGCGACGGCGGCGATATCAGGCGCAGCCTGCAGTTCTTCGATGCGGCGGGCGAGGCGGTGCACAAGGTGCATCTGCGGCCGGCGTCGAACCTCTATGCCTATCAGAAGCTGGTGGCCGAGCTGGAATCGCCGAACCAGGAGTCGAGCGTCGCGATTTCAGAGGAAGGGTCGATTTCAGAAGCCGGGCCTGAAAGCGAGGCCGAGGCTTCCGCCGCTTCCGCTGACGTCGACGATCTGCGCGACCGCTGGAGCCGGCTGACCGACGTGCATCAGTTCTTCGGCATGCTGAAGACGCTGAAGCTCGACCGCCGCCAGGCGCTGCGCATGGTTGGCCAGGATTACGCCTGGCTGCTCGACAACGATGCCGTCAGCGCCATGTTCCATCATGCCGCCGAGGGCGAGATGCCGATCATGTGCTTTGTCGGCAATCGCGGCTGCATCCAGATCCATTCGGGCCCCATCAAGTCGATCAAGCCGATGGGGCCGTGGATCAACGTGCTGGACGAGACCTTCCATCTGCATCTGCGGACCGACCACATCCAAGAGGTCTGGGCCGTGCGCAAGCCGACCAAGGATGGCCATGTCACGTCTCTCGAAGCCTATGGCGCCGACGGCAAGATGATCATCCAGTTCTTCGGCAAGCGCCACGAAGGCGAAAGCGAGCGCGAGGACTGGCGGTTTCTGGCAGAGAACCTGCCGCGCATTCCAAGCCCGACCGCAGCCTGAGGACAACCACAATGGCTGCTTTGCTTGAACGGGCGCGTGTTTTTGGAATGGCGCTTGGGGCCACGATGTGCCTTTGCATGGCCTTCGCGCTGCCGGCCCGCGCTGCCGAAGGCACGGAGGTTTTTGCGGACCCGTCGAAGATAGCGGCCATCGGCGGTTCGATCACCGAGATCGTCTTTGCCCTCGGCGAGCAGGATCGGCTGGTCGCTCGCGATTCGACCAGCCGATATCCCGAGGCGGCGCTCAAGCTGCCTGACGTCGGCTACATGCGCCAGCTGTCGCCGGAAGGCGTGCTGTCGGTCAATCCGTCGGGCATCCTGGCGCTGCACGGCAGCGGGCCGAAGCAAGCCGTCGACGTGCTGAAGAAAACGAGCATCACGTTCATCGAGGTGCCCGAGCGCTACGACCATGAAGGCATTCTCGAAAAGATCCACATCGTCGGCAAGGCGATTGGCGCCGACGCCAAGGCCGATGCGCTGGCAGCCGAGATCGATGCCAAGCTGAAGGCCGCCGAAAAGCAGACCGCCTCGATCAAGGACCGCAAACGCGTCCTGTTCGTGCTGTCGATGCAGGGCGGCAAAATCCTCGCTTCCGGCAGCGACACCGCCGCCGACGGCATCATCAAGCTTTCGGGCGGTGTCAACGCGGTTGACGGCTTCACCGGCTACAAGCAGTTGTCCGACGAGGCTGTCATCACCGCCAGGCCCGACGTGATTCTGATGATGAACAATGCCGGTCCCGGCGTATCGGACGACGAATTGTTCGCGAACCCGTCCATCCGGTCGACACCGGCGGGTGCGGCGCGCAAGCTGGTCCGCATGGATGGCGGTTATCTGCTCGGCTTCGGGCCGCGCACCGCCGACGTCATCCGTGACCTTGCCGCCTCGCTTTATGGCGGGCAGGCCGCGGACTGAGCGGGCGCCCAATGGTGGATCAATCGATCGCTGGTGCGGGCACTATGGCGACAGCATCCGACGGCGACCGTTCGGGGCGCGCGCGCATCGTCATCCTGGCTTTGTGCCTCGGACTTGCCGTTGCCGTCCTGTTTTCGCTGACATCAGGCGCATCGGATGCCTCGGCCGTCAGCGTCGTCGGCGACTGGCTGTTGGGTGCAGCACCCGGCAATGAGGCGCTGAGCGCGCGCGACCGCCTGATCGTCTACGACATCCGCCTGCCGCGCGTCACGCTCGGTGTGCTGATCGGCGCAGCACTGGCCGTCTCCGGCGCGGTGATGCAGGGGCTGTTCCGCAACCCGCTGGCAGACCCCGGTCTCATCGGCGTTTCGGCCGGAGCGAGCCTCGGCGCGGTGTCCGTCATCGTGCTTGGCGCCACAGTGCTGGCGCCGATAACTTCGATGCTGGGCACACTCGCTCTGCCGCTGGCGGCGTTCTGCGGCGGGCTGGCGACGACATTGGTGCTTTATCAGGTGGCCACCCGGCGCGGCCAAACCTCGGTCGCCACCACGCTTCTCGCCGGCATCGCGCTGGCGGCCCTTGCCATGGCGCTGACTGGTATCCTGATCTTCATGGCCGACGACCGGCAGTTGCGCGACCTGACTTTTTGGCAGCTCGGCTCGCTCGCCGGCGCGACCTGGCAAAAAATCGGCTCCGTTGGGCCTGTGATCGTGCTAGCGCTGGCGGCGATGCCGTTCCTGGCGCGCGGCCTCAACGCGCTGGCGCTGGGCGAAGCCACCGCCGGCCATCTCGGCATTCCGGTGCAGCGGCTGAAATACACGGCCATCATCGGCGTCTCGGCGGCGGTCGGGGCGTCCGTCGCCGTCAGCGGCGGCATCGGCTTTGTCGGCATCGTTGTGCCGCATCTGCTGCGTTTGGCTATCGGCCCGGACAATCGTTATTTGCTGCCGGCCTCGGCCCTGCTTGGCGCTTGCCTGCTGCTGCTGGCCGACGCCGTCGCCCGCACCATCGTGGCGCCGGCGGAGCTGCCGATCGGCATCGTCACCGCGATCGCCGGCGCCCCGTTCTTCCTCTGGATCCTGCTGCGCAAGCGTGGCGTCATCGACCTATGAGAGGGGGGCCTGTGAGAGGGTTTTCATGATCGAAGCGCGGGATGTCTCGGTAGCGATCGGCGGCAAGGGCATCGTCGCCAATGTCGATTTCGACATGCGGCCCGGTGAGATCGCGGCCATCGTCGGTCCCAACGGTTCGGGCAAGACGACCTTCCTGAGGGCGCTGTCCGGCGATCTTGCCTATTCGGGAGAGGTCACCATCAACGGTCGCGACCTGTCGGTGATGAAGCCGGTCGAGGCCGCCATGCTGCGCGCCGTGCTGCCGCAGGCGACGACCCTGTCGTTTCCGTTCACGGTGCGCGAGATCGTCAGGCTTGGCCTGCTCGGCGGGCGCTCGGGCGCGCTGCCCGGCGAGGACGAGCGCCTGCCCGAACGGGCGCTGGCGCGCGTCGATCTCGACGGCTTTGCCGGCCGTTTCTACCAGGAGCTTTCGGGCGGCGAGCAGCAGCGCGTGCAGTTGGCCCGTGTGCTTTGCCAGGTCTGGGCGCCGGTCCTCGACGGCAAACCGCGCTATCTCTTCCTCGACGAGCCGGTTTCCAGCCTCGATATCAAGCACCAATTGATCATCATGAACATCGCCCGCGATTTCGCCAGGCGGGGCGGCGGCGTTGTCGCGATCCTGCATGACCTCAATTTGACGGCGATGTATGCCGACCGGATCTTCGTCATGCACCGCGGCAGGCTTGCCGCCACCGGCTCACCGCAGGACGTGCTCAGTGACGATCTGATCGAAAAAGTGTTCGATTGCCGGCTGCGGGTCGGCGTGCTGCCGGCCGGAGACATGCCGTTCGTGCTGCCGCAGTCAGCGGTGTAAGTTCCAGCTGGCAAGGTCGGCGCCGCCCCTTCTTCCTTCTCCCCTTGTGGGAGAAGGTGGATTGGCGCGCAGCGCCAAGACGGTTGAGGGGTGTTGGACGGGACGCTGTTGGTGCCAAGCTGGAACACCCCTCATCCGACCTCGCTTCGCGAGGCCACCTTCTCCCACAAGGGGAGAAGGGAGAGTTGCAAGCGCTGTTCGCTATGGCTCGACCCGACTCAGGCGGCCGGCGCCCTTTGCACCAGCATGTCGATGCCGAGCAGGTGGCGCACGTTCGGGCGCGCTGCCACCATGTCGGCGATCGTATAGCGCTCGAGCACGGCGAAGAAGGCGTTGAGCGCCTCGCGCAGCGACGAATTCAGTGCGCAACTGTCGACCAGCGGACATTCGGCGGCGTCGTTCTCGAAGCATTCGGCCATGGCGAAGCTCTCTTCGGTCACGCGCACGACGTCGAATAGGGTGATCGATTCGGCCGGCCGGCCGAGCCTGACGCCGCCGTTCCTGCCGCGCACCGTCTCGACCAGACCATGCTCGACCAAAGGCTGCAGGATCTTGAAGAGAAAGAGCTCGGACACCGAGTAGGCGGCAGCGATCTCCGGGATACGGCTCAGCCGGTCGGTATTCGCAGCGCAATACATCAGAATGCGCATGGCGTAGTTGGTCTGGCGTGTCAGCCGCATTGTGTCCTCACGAAGCAATAGCTCAACCCTAATATGGCCTATACCTTGGAATAATTCCAGACAAGCACCGCGTGATAGTTGAATATTTTTATCATGTTTGTGTGGGCGGTCGTGCAAACCACGACCCTGATATGGCGCGCATTCGGGTGGGCGGATCACTAGGTTAAGTCCGCGACATCGACCAGGAGCAGTTCATCCATGCCACAATCATCACCGGCTTTGGCATCCGCCCGGTTCGATGCCGACGCGGAGGCCAAGCTTTCGGCGCTTCGGCGCACAAAAGTCGTCGCCACCGCAGCGCTTGCGCTCTGCGTCGTCATCTTTGCGGTGGCCAAGTCGTTCGAGGGCCGCTTTCCGTGGCTGGGTTTCGTCGCCGCTTTCGCCGAGGCGGCGACGATCGGCGGGCTGGCCGACTGGTATGCGGTGGTGGCGCTGTTCAGACGGCCGCTCGGCCTGCCGATCCCGCACACCGCAATCATCCCGGAGAACCAGAACCGCATCGCCGACAATCTCGGCCGCTTCATCGAGGTGAATTTCCTGGCGCCCGAACCGGTGCGCGAAAAGCTTGCCGAGGTCGATTTTTCCGCGCTCGTTGCCGACTGGCTTGCCGACCCCAACCGCGCCGCCGATCTGTCGCATTTCGTCGGCCGGCTGGTGCCGCAGACACTGGCGGCGATCGAGCAATCCGGCCTGCGCGGCTTTGTCAGCAGCCGCATGCTGGAGCAGATCGAAAAGGTGCCGCTGGCGCCGCTCGCCGCCGAGTTGCTGTCGGCCCTGACCGATGATCGCCGCCACCAACGACTGTTCGACGAATTCACCAAGGTCGTCGGCCGCTTCCTGAGCGACGAGGCGGCGCTGGCGACGATGCGCGAGAAGATCCGCGAGGAATTGCCGTCGCTGTTCAACCTGTTCCGCGCCGATGCGTATCTGCTGAAGAAGATCGTCGCCTCAGCCGGTTCGTTGCTCGACGAGGTGAGGGCCGATCCCGACCACCCGATGCGCGCCGAATTCGACCGTTTTGTCCTGAGCTTCGTCGAGCGGCTGAGGACATCCAAGCAATACGCCAAGCGCGCCGAGAAACTGAAGCGCGATTTCCTCGCCCGGCCGGAGCTGAAGGCGCTGGCCGGCGACATGTGGGAAAGCCTCAGTGTGTTCATCGAGCAGGACGCCAAGGCGCCGAATTCGATGATCCGCGCCCATCTCGCCAGCATGTTCGTCGAGGTCGGCCGCCATCTTGCCGGCGACGCCCAGATCAGGGCCGACATGAACCAGGGGTTTATCGTTGCGCTGTCGTCGTTCGTCGAAAGCCAGAAGAGCGGCGTCTCGAAATTCATCGCCGATCAGGTCAAGCGCTGGGACCTTGCGCAACTGACCAGGCTGATCGAAATGAACATCGGCAGGGACCTGCAATATATCCGCTTCAACGGCATGGTCATCGGCGGCCTGGCCGGCGTCGTGCTCCACACTTTGGAACGGCTGTTCCTCGTCGGCTGAGGCGCGATGTGTACGCGGCCGAATGGACCGCGAAGCTCCGCTGTTCTATTGTTTCTCTTCAGCTGCCGAATTCGCAGCAACAGAGGAAAACCACCATGGCAAAGCGACCGGAATCCGACACCTTCATCGACATGTTCGGCAGGTTCGGCCGCGACCTGAAGCTGCCGAACGTCGATGTCGAGGCGATCCTCAGCCATCATCGCAAGAACCTCGAGGCACTCGAAAAGTCGGCCAGGGCAAGTGCTGCCGGAGCGTCGTCGATGCTCTCCAGGCAACGCGAGATGCTGCAGGACACGCTGCACGAGATCGCCGACATGGCACAGGACTACAGGGCGCCGGGCGATCCTCGGGAGCTGATGGCCAAGCAAACGGCGTTCGCCAGGAAATCCTTCGAAACCGCATTGAAGAATGCCGGCGAGGTGGCCGAGCTGGCCAGGAAATCCGGCACCGAATCGGTCGAGATCCTGCGCGAGCGCATCAAGGAGGCGATGGAGGAAATCCGCAGCGGCTACGACAAGAAGTAGGCTGTTTCCCAAGCCGCTGGACTTTTCTGTCGTCATCCCGGCTGGCAAAAGCCTTGGTGTTGGTGCCGCCGAGGCGCACAAAGTTCCTCTTGCCCGATAATCCTGTTGCCAGTGCTGGACACCGGCACTGGACCCGCCACTGGCGCGATCGGCCGAGGATATCGCGGCGGAACACACTGAGCGAATTGACAGAGGCGGCCGGTTCGTGGTCCGGAGGCAGGGCAAGCGATCGGGAAAGCAGGAATGACGCAAATACGGCTGAGGCCGCCGCCGACCTACGAACAGCTCAGGACGATGACAGGGCAGGAGCTTGGCGTGTCGGACTGGACGACGGTCGACCAGAGCCGCATCGACCAGTTCGCCGAATGCACCGGCGACCGCCAATGGATCCATGTCGATCCAGAGCGGGCGAAGCGGCAGAGCCCGTTCCGCGCCACCATCGCGCATGGCTATCTGACGCTGTCGATCATTGGCGCGCTGGCGCTCGACATGGGCATCGTGCCGGAAAACACGCAAGCCGTCTTCAATTATGGTTTTGACAAGGTGCGGTTCCTGGCGCCGGTCAGGGCCGGTGCGCGCATCAGGCTGCGCATCACGCTGCTGTCCATGGAGGACAAGGGCCCCGGCCAGTATCTGATGAAGGCCGCCAACATCATCGAGATCGAAGGTGAGAAGAAGCCTGCGCTGACCGCCGAAACGCTGGTCATGCTCTATGAGCGGCGGCGCAGGCGGGCAGGGCCGTGAGGGGCGAAGAGCAGCGAAAAATCAACGCGACATCGCCTCTTCGAGCGTCCTGAAAATTCTCTCGTCCGCCGACTGCGCGACGTTGAAGCGCAGGAAACGGCTGGCGGTTTGGGACAGGCTGAACGCATTGCCGGGCGCCAGAACGACATTGGCCGGCAAGGCGCGGCGGGCTATATCAGCTGCATCGACGCCTTCCGGCAGTCTGCACCACAAGAACATGCCGGTCGGCTGGTCGATCCACGGCACGATGCCGATCGCCTTCAGGCGGGTGCTTGTCTCAGCCATGGCGCGGGAAAGCCGCGTGCGCAGCAGATCGACGTGCTTGCGATAGCTGCCGTCCTTCAGCAGCGTCAGCACCAGTTGGCAGGCAAGCCTGCCGCTGCCGAATGACGTGGCGATCTTGAGATCGGTCAGTCCTTCCATCCAGTCGCGCGGAGCCGCGATGAAGCCGCAGCGCACCGACGCCGAAAGCGTCTTGGAGAAGCTTCCGATATGGACGACGCGACTAAGCCCGTCGAATGCCGCCAGCCTGGATGCCGGGGTGTGCTCGAAGTCGGCAAAGATATCGTCTTCGATGATCGTCAGATCCGATTGGTCGGCGAGCTTGAGCAATCGGTGGGCGACGACCGGCGACAGAATTGCACCCGTTGGATTGTGAAGCGCGGAATTGGTGATGTAGAGGCGCGGCCGGTGCTCGATCAGCGCCTGCGCGAACAGCTCGATATCCGGTCCCGACGGCGTATAGGCAACGCCGACCACCTTGGCCCGATGAGCGCGCAACAGGGCATGGAAGTTGAAATAGCAGGGGTCGTCCACCAGCACCGTGTCGCCCGGCTCGAGCAGGAACCGGCACAGGAGATCGATGGCCTGGGTGCCCGATTCCGTCAGCATGATCTGGTCGGGAGACGCCTCGATGCCATGCTCTGCCATGCGCCGTGCGAGCAGATGCCGCAGCGGCGGCAGCCCGAGCGGGGTGCCGTAATCGGTCAGCGTGACATCATCGCCGCGTGCCATTGTCCGCAGCGCCCGGCGCAATCCGGCCTCCGGCATCCACGCGGCCGGCAGCCAGCCGCAGCCGGGTTTGAGCACGCCGTCGCCGGCTTCCAGCGACTGGCGCGAAACCCAGAGCGGATCGACGGCACGGTCAAGCCTGGGGCCGATCTCGGCCAGCGACAAGGGAGCCAACGGTCCGGCGGCATAAAAGCCCGAACCTGGACGCGAGCGGATGACGCCTTCTGCGGCAAGACGCTCATAGGCTTCGACCACTGTGGATTTCGAAACCTGCATGGTTTTCGCGAAAGCCCGGATCGAAGGCAATCGTGTTCCCGGTGTCAGGCTGCGCGCGGCGATCCTGTGCCTGATCGTCGCCATGACGCTTTCGACAAGCGTCCCGCTGCCCACATTTGCCGTCGTCTGCTCGTCCATCCGTACTGCTCAATCTGCCATGACAGTTTCATCAAACTGTACCTCATTGTCTCTGGCGGCGCCATAGGTCCGGCCCGATAGAGGGCGAGAACATCAGGGGCATGCGATGGACAAGACGGCGGGCGGCTGGATCAACGGATTCGTAGGAGTACTGATTTTCAGCGGATCGCTTCCGGCAACGCGGGTTGCGGTGATGGATTTCGATCCGGCCTTCCTGACCGTCGCCCGCGCTGCCACGGCAGGCATCCTCGGCCTGGCGCTTCTGCTCGTCTTTCGCCAGAAGCGTCCGGAACGGCAGGATCTGTTGTCGCTGACCATCGTCGCGCTCGGCGTCGTGGTCGGCTTTCCGCTGCTGACCGCGCTGGCGCTCAAGCACGTCACCTCGGCCCATTCCATCATCTTCATCGGCCTGTTGCCGCTGGCGACCGCGATCTTCGGCGTCATCCGCGGCGGCGATCGCCCCAAACCGGCCTTCTGGCTGTTTTCATGCCTTGGCAGCGCCCTTGTTGCCGGTTTTGCGGTGACGCAAGGTGTGGCGGCCGCGCCGCTTGGCGACATGCTGATGCTGGCCGCCATTATCCTGTGCGGATTGGGCTATGCGGAAGGCGCCGCGCTGTCGCGCAAACTCGGCGGCTGGCAGGTGATCTCATGGGCGCTGGTGTTGTCACTGCCGGTCATGCTGGCGCTGACGCTCATCACCATGCCACCGTCGCTCGAAAACGTCGGCAAGGCCGCCTGGATCGGCCTGGCCTATGTCTCGCTGTTCAGCATGCTGATCGGTTTCGTGTTCTGGTATCGCGGACTGGCGCAAGGCGGCATCGCCGCGGTCGGGCAGTTGCAGCTTCTGCAGCCTTTCTTCGGCCTCGGGCTAGCGGCAATGCTGCTGCACGAGCAAGTCAGCCCCGCCATGATCGCCGTCACCGCCGCCGTCGTGCTCTGCGTGGTCGGTGCGAAGAAATATGCGCGGTAGACGGCGGCCTTTCTTCCTTCTCCCCTTGTGGGAGAAGGTGGATTGGCGCGCAGCGCCAAGACGGAAGAGGGGTGCTGGCCGGAGTGCTGTTGGTGCCAAGCTGGAGCACCCCTCATCCGGCCGCGGAGCCTGTCCTCGGGCTTGCCGGAGGCAAGACCCGTGGGCGGCCACCTTCTCCCACAAGGAGGGCTTTGCACGGGGGCCGAAGTTTGGCGCAGATGGCGCATGGGGCGTTTTTTG
>NZ_JBVVQR010000040.1:0-53022 GCF_055811535.1 Mesorhizobium sp. WSM4816
CTTGCGACATCGATGGCGTGAACCACCACGAAAGCGCAAATTTCAGTCCATGCCGAAGCTATCTTAGCGCATATGCCCTCAAGGGGGGGAGATTGGCAGCTTTGGCGCACCGCTCGCTCCTGCAACGGTGGCGGTTCGCGAAGGCGGCGGTGACGGCCAATCTCCCCCCTTGAGGGGGAGAGATGCCCGGCAGGACAGAGGGGGGTCGGTTCGACCGGGCACGGCCCCTCGCGGGCGAGAACGCCGGAGCTCCACGCGAGGCTACCCCCTCTGTCGCCTTCGGCGACATCTCCCCCTCAAGGGGGGAGATCGGCAGCTTCGGCCTTGGCGAGCAATGCCTCGACCTCTTGCAGCGCCGGCATCGACGGCGCCGTGCCCGGCCGAGTGACCGAGATGCCGGCGACGGCGCAGGCGAAGCGGACCGCTTGCAGCGGGTCCACGCCTCTCGCAAGTGCTGCGGCCAGGCCGCCATTGAAGGCGTCGCCGGCGCCGGTGGTCTCGACCACGGGACCGGCTTTGATCGCGCCGACATGGTCGGAGCGGCTGGCCGTGTGCAGCAGCGCGCCCTGTTCGCCGAGCGTAACGATGACGGCGCCGGCGCCCTTTCCAAGCAAACGATCGGCGGCGCGGCGGGCGTCGTCGATGGAGGACACCTTGATGCCGGTCAGTTCCTCGGCCTCGGTCTCGTTGGGCGTGACATAGTCGCAGAGCGTGTAGATGCGCTCGGGCAGGCTTGCCGCGGGTGCCGGGTTGAGGATGGTCGTCACCCCTGCCCCGCGCGCGATCTCCAGCGCCCGCATCGCCGCCTCGATCGGCTGCTCGAGCTGGGTGACGAAGACGCCGGCCGAGCGGATCAGGCCAGCGTTAGCCTCGATGTCGTCGGGCGAAATCAGCATGGCCGCACCCGGGCTGACGATGATGGCGTTGTTGCCGCTCGTCTCCTCGACGAAGATATAGGCCGCACCCGTATAACTCTCCGGCGTGTCGATGACGGCGCTCTTCACCCCGGCCTGCGTCCAGGTCTGCCTGGCCATGTCGGCAAAGGGATCGACGCCAAGGCGCGTCAGAAAGGTGATGTCGGCGCCGAGACGGCCGGCCGCGACCGCCTGGTTGGAGCCTTTGCCGCCCGGGCCGAGGGTGAAGGACGTACCAAGGATCGTCTCGCCCATGCGCGGCTGGCGGGCGGCGCGGTAGGCGGTGTCGGCGACGAAGACGCCCAATATGACGACAGGCTTGATGACCACAGGCTTGCCTGGCATCCCGCTACTCCGCGTCCGGCGGAACGACGCCCTTGCGGAAGGCAAAACAGCCATAGAAGCGGCGCTCGCCGGTCTGGATGACGCAATAGGCATTTTTGGCACGTTCGTAGAAAGCGTAGCGCTCGACCGAAATCATCGGCCAGGCCTTGCCCTCAGCCGCATCGATCTCGCTTTGCACTTCTTGCTGCACGGCGGGAATCTCGTCCGGCTTGCCGACGATCTCCATGCGGGCCGCGGCATCGTCGACGAAAGTGTCCAGCGGATAGAGCGACAGCACCGCCTTGACCACGTCAGCCGCCGGTGCATCGATGCGCAGCAGCCGGCCGAGCACGGTCTGGCGGGCCACCGAATCGGAGGGGAAGTTGGTGTCGGCGATGATCAAATCGTCGCCATGGCCCATTGCCCGCAACGCCTGAAGCACGTCGGCATTGAGCAGCGGATTGATCCCTTTGAGCATAGTTCCCTCCCGAACGGGCTTTTTTGATGCCAAGCCTGGCGCATGATCCCGAAGCGTTGTCGGTTTTCGGACAAGATCATGCGCAATCAAAGTGTTTTAGAGACGATTGCCGGTCTCTGCGTCGAAGAGATGGACCTGGTCGAGCCGCGGTTTCAGATGCAGCGTGTCGCCCGGCTTGAAGTCGTGGCGCTCGCGGAACAGCGCCACCATCTCGCCCTCGCCGAAACGCAGAAACACCAGCGTTTCGGAACCGGTCGGCTCGACGACGGAAATCTTCGCCGGCACGCCGTCAGGGTGGATTTCGAGATGCTCGGGCCGGACGCCGTAGACGACATTGCGCCCGTCCTCCACCTTGCTGCTCGCAGCCATCGGGAACGGCGTCCCGGCGATTTCGACGATGGGCTTGTCGCCCTTGCGCACCACGCCCTTGAGCAGGTTCATCGACGGCGAGCCGATGAAGCCTGCGACGAACAGATTGGCCGGCCGGTCGAACAGTTCCAGCGGCGCGCCGACCTGCTCGATGCGGCCGTCGCGCATCACGACGATCTTGTCGGCCATGGTCATGGCCTCGATCTGGTCGTGCGTGACATAGATGGTGGTGGTCTTCAGCCGCTGGTGCAGTTCCTTGATCTCGGTGCGCATCTGGACGCGCAGCTTGGCGTCGAGGTTAGACAGCGGCTCGTCGAACAAAAACACCTGCGGGTTGCGCACGATGGCGCGACCCATGGCGACGCGCTGGCGCTGGCCGCCGGAGAGCTGGCGCGGATAGCGCTTGAGATAGGGGTTGAGATCGAGGATATCGGCGGCGCGCTTGACCCGCTCGGCGACATCGGCCGGATCGGTCTTCCGCAGTTTCAGCGCAAAGGCCATGTTCTGCTCGACCGTCTTGTGCGGATAGAGCGCGTAATTCTGGAACACCATGGCGATGTCGCGTTTGGCCGGCGGCAGATGGTTGACGACACGGTCGCCGATGGCGATCGTGCCGCCGGAAACGGTCTCCAGCCCCGCCACCATCCTGAGCAGCGTGGACTTGCCGCACCCCGAAGGGCCGACCAGCACCACGAACTGCCCGTCGGCGATGTCGACGCTGACACCGTGCAGGACCTTGACGGTTCCGAACGCCTTGGCCACATTGCTGATCGCGACTTGAGCCATCGGCCCCCCTTTCGTTGCGGTGAAGCTAAACAAGGCAAACGGCGAGGGCAAGTCAGTCTTTTATAGATAAAAAACTCTGTTCGCGTTTGACACGGCACCTGGTTGTGAGAATAGTGAACGGGCTCGGGTTTTGACCCTGTTCCGGGCGCGCCGGCACGCTGGTCGGACCACGGAAGTCGAAGCGTTGCGGAGGAAAACTTGGGCCGCTATTTCTGGGAGCCGCTGTTGTTGGGGAACATTTCCAGCGCTCCAAACACCCGAACAATCACCACAGAGATTCAAGCACATAAGATTCTGGGAGGAACGAAATGAAAGTCAGCCTTTACAACCAATTCATGCGGGCGGGTGCCACTCGCCGCGATGTCCTCAAGGGCGCGGCCAGCATGGCCGCGATCGCAGCGGCATCCGGCGCCGGGCTTGGCGCGCTGACGCGCCCGGCTTCCGCGGCAAGCGAATTGCGCGCGCAGATCCTGCAGATCCCCGGTGTCGGCAAGGGCCAGCCGACCGATGCCGACTTCCAGCAGGTCGGCGAGCTTTGCCTGGAGGCGACCAAGGCCAGCGTCAAGGAAGGCGAATTCGCCGGCGTCCAGCTCACCTTCATGGGGCTCAACAACCAGAACCTGCACAATGTGCTGTTTCGCGGCTTCCTGAAGCCGTGGGAGACCTATACCGGCGCCAAGATCAACTGGATCGACCTGGCGCAGGCGGACTATAACGCTCGCCTGCAGCAGTCGATCGCCACCGGCACCGTCGATTTCGACATCATCGAGATGGGCGCGCCGTTCGAAGGCGACGTCTGCGGCAAGGGCCTGACCTCCGAAATGCCGGACTGGGTCAAGGACCAGATCGACATGAAGGACGTCGTGGCCTATCTGCAGCCACCGGTCGGCACCTGGGACGGCAAGCAGTACCGCGTGACCGTCGACGGCGACGCGCACAATTTCAACTACCGCACCGACGTGTTTGCCGATGCCGACCTCGCCAAGGCGTGGAAGGACGGCGGCGGTGGCGGTGAATGGGGCGTGCCGAAAACCTGGCAGCAGGTGCAGGCGGTGACAAAATTCCTCAAGGGCAAGCAGTTCCAGGGCCAGGATGTTTTTGGCTATCTCGACGCGCCCAAGGCCTGGGGCGGCTTCGGCTTCTATTTCCTCGGCAGCCGCGCCAGCGCATATGCCAAGCATCCCGACGACAAGGCCTGGCTGTTCGACGCCGATACGATGAAGCCGCGCATCAACAATCCGGCCTGGGTGCGGGCGATCCAGGACGTGATCGACGCGCTGCCGTCCGAGCCTGCCGACCAGATCAACGCCGACCCGAACACCACCGCCTTCCAGCAGTTCCTGGCCGGCACCGGTTCGATGGTCACCTGGTGGGGCGACGTCGGCTCCAACGTCAAGACCAACGACAGTTCTGTTGTCGGCGACGTCACCGGCTTCTCGATCCTGCCCGGCTCGGATGACGTCTACAATTCCAAGACCGGCCAGTGGGACAAGCTCGCCAGCGGCCCGAATTATTCGCCGAACTGCGCCTATCTCGGCTGGGGCGTCTACGTCATGGCACGGGTCGACAGCGACGAAAAGAAGAAGAAGGCGGCCTGGTCTGCCGCTGCCCATCTCGGCGGCAAGGACCTGTCGCTCTGGTGCGCAGCATACCCGTCCGGCTTCCAACCCTACCGCAACTCGCATTTCGACATTCCGGAATGGGTGGCGGCCGGTTACGACGAGGCTTTCATCACCTCGTATCTGAAATCGGAGGCCGACAGCTACAACCATCCGAACGCCGCGATCGAGCCGCGTATCCCCGGCATCTTCCAATATTACAGCGCCGCCGAGGACATCCTGGCCAACACCTTCGCCGGCAAGATGACGGCGCAAGAAGGCGCTGACGCCATCGCAGCCGCCTGGGAGAAGCTGACCGACCAGATCGGTCGCGACAACCAAATCAAGCTCTACAAGGCCTCGCTCGGCATGTAGGTTGAGATTTCGGGAACCGCGGTCCGGCGACGCAAAGCCGCCGGACCCTAGTTTGATCGGCCAGCCGGTCATAACAGTTTGACCGGCCAGCCGGTCATAACAGCTTGACCGGCCTGCCGGTCATAGCGGCCTTCAGTGAACGGACGAGACGCGTGGCAGACCAGACTTTGCCCACCAGTGCGTGGCCGGCAAACGCCGCTCCATCCGATCTGATATCGCCGGGCCGCAGGCGGCTCGGCCGGGCGTTGATGGCCGTTGCGACGCTCGGCCTTCTGGCCGTGATCGCAGTTCAGATCCTTTACAAGTCAGAGGTTAACACGATCGGCTTCGAGACCTGGCGGCCGGTCGTCTATGCCTACGTGCTGTGGGGTATAGCACTCGGCATCGGCCAGGTACTGACGCGCGGCGAAGACGGCCAGCGCGCGCTGTTCCTGCTGCCGGCGCTGCTGTTCACCATCGCCATGGTGATCTTCCCGACGCTGTTCGGCTTCTACATCGCGCTGACCGACTGGAATCTCAGTTCCTTCTCCGGCCGCAAGTTCAACGGGCTCGACAATTTCTGGCAGATGCTGGCCGATCCCTATTACCGCAACGCGCTGTTCAACATGGTGCTCTATGTGCTGGCGGTGCTGGTCGAATACGTCATCGCCTTTGGCCTCGCTTTGCTGCTCAACGCACAGATCCGCGCGCGTAAATTCTTCCGTGTCGTCTTCCTCATGCCGTTGATGCTGTCGCCGGTCGCGGTGTCGTGGATGATCGGCAAGTCGCTGATGGAATACCGCTTCGGGCCGGCTGCCGCGCTGGCGCGCCAGCTCGGCTGGGAAAACCCCGCCTTCTTCTCAAACCCGATCACCGCCCGCATCTCGATCATGGTGCTGGATGCCTGGACGTTCATCCCGTTCATGATGATCATGCTGCTCGCCGGGCTTCAGGCGATGTCGCGCGAGGTGCTTGAGGCGGCCAGGGTCGACGGCGCCAATGCCTGGCAGACGTTCTGGCAGGTCACGTTTCCGCTGATGCTGCCGGTATCGGTGACGGCGATCATCCTGCGCATCATCTTCAAGCTGAAGCTGGCCGACATCATCATCACCGTCACCTCGGGCGGCCCGGGCGGCGCGACCGATTCGGTGTCGAGCTTCATCTACCGCGAGTATCGCGACCGCTCGAATGTCGGCTACGGCACCATGCTGGCGATGGCCTACCTGATCATCATCATCGTGTTCGTGACGTGGCTGTTGAAATTCGCCAATCGCTTCGTGCGCAACGTCAATTGACAGGCGGCCAGATGAGCGTCCAGACCACCGACTATGCCGCTTCCGAAATCCGCTCGCCGGCGAGCTTTTTCGCCAACCGCGTCTTCATCTATGGCGCGCTGGTGTTCTGGGCCTTCATCTGCCTGTTCCCGATCTACTGGACGATAACCACCTCGTTCAAGACCGCGGTCGACGTCACCCAGGGCCATCTCATCCCGTTCGTCGACTTCCAGCCGGACTGGAAGGGCTGGCGCTCGCTCGGCCTGTCGCCGGATGCGATCTTCCGGACCTCGACGGTGCGCGACGAGTTCATCAAGCGCTTCATGAATTCGGTCATCACCTCGGTCGGTGCATCGAGCCTCGCCATCGTCATCGGCAGCCTCGCCGCCTACGGCCTCACCCGCTTCCGCTATCACTTCGCCTGGTTCAAGAACGAGGACATCTCCTTCTTCTTCCTGTCGCAGCTGATCCTGCCGCCGGTGGTGCTCGCCCTGCCCTTTCTCGTGCTGTACCGGGAAGTCGGCATGCTCGACACGCGCATCGGGCTGATCCTGCTCTACACGCTGATGGTGCTGCCGATCGTCATCTGGATCATGCGCGACCAGTTCAACTCGATCCCGGTCGAACTGGAGGAAGCAGCCCTCGTCGACGGCCTGTCGATCTGGGGCGCCTTCTTCCGCATCGTCATGCCGATCGCGCTGCCGGGCATGGTCGCGGCCTTCATCCTGGCGATGGTGCTGTGCTGGAACGAGTATTTCTTCGCCGCACTGCTGACCTCGACCGACGCAAAAACCATTCCCGTCATGGTGGCGAGCCAGACCGGCTCGCAGGGTATCAACTGGTGGTCGATGGCCGCACTCGCCACCGCCGCGATCACGCCGCTCGCCGTCATCGGCATCGCGCTGGAGCGCTACCTCATCATGGGCATGACCGCAGGCGCGGTGAAGTAGGCCCTCGCCACTCCTTCGAGCGTTGCAACTGTGGATGCTTTTGAACGCCGGCGGGACAGCGCCCCCCTCTGTCCTGCCGGACATCTCCCCCACTTGAGGGGAGATCGGCCGCCACGCCGGTTTTCGCTAATCTCCAACGCCGCAGGAATGAGCGGGGCGGCTGAAACAGCGAATCTCCCCCCTTGTGGGGGATGTCCGGCAGGACAGAGGGGGGCGCGAAGGATCGCTACGGTTTTCATCCTGCATCCTGCAACGCTCGAAATGGCGCATCCGTTAGCGTGACAATATCGCCCGCATATGCTCGAGGATCATCGCGACGCCCTTTTGCCCCAGTTCCGTCGAGGCCTCAGGGGCGGTCGCCGTATACCATCCCGTATTGTCGGCGAAGTGGCCGGCGTCCACCGCTTCTGGGCACAGCGCCAGCATCAGCGACGTCTCGCCGATGCCGGCATGATCGAAGGGATACTGGCCGTCCGTCACCGTCGGCATCAGCGGATGCACTTGTATCCAGTTGAAGAAATTGCCGCTCTCGGCGTGCTCGGCATAGTAGCCGGCCATCGTCTCGGAGGCCCACCAGCCCTCGCCGCGCTCCTTCTCGAGAAAGCGGAAGATCGCCTGGCGGCCAGCGGTCTTGAAGGCGAGATCGGTCGGCATGCCGGCAACAAAGTTCTCGGTCTGGTGGTGGATGATGGCGTGGATGTTGCGAAAACCGATGCGCAGCAGGCTGTAGAACAGTTCCTCCGCGAACGGCGCCAGCGCCCTGCCGCCGACCTGAACCGAGCCATTGCCCTCTGGCGGCGCCACCGCGTAGCTCGCCGCGCCATAGTAGAAGGCTGGCAGGATGGCGATGTTGGCTTCCTTTTCGAACAGCTCCAGCATCTTGACCACCGCCAGCGTATCCATGCCGACGGCCATGTGCTCACCATGGTATTCGAGCACGCCGAGCGGGAGCACGACCGGCCAGTTCTCGGCGATCGCCTTGCGGATCTGGTGCGGCAGCATCAGCTCGTAGCGCATGCCGCCTACTCCATGTTGGTGTGGCGGGCGGCGTCGATACGGCTTTCGCCGATCCGAGCCAGCACCGTGCCAAGTTCGTCGAGTGCAATCCTGAACAGATCTGTGCCGGCATTCGTCATGATGACAGACCCACCAGCTTGCTGCCCTCAAAAACCCATCTGGATTGTTTGGTCACATCTTCCCCGAACAGCTTGTTTTTGCTCATGCTATCACCGTGAAAGTTCGTGTCCAACGGCTCGGAGTGCTTTTGCAGCGCCTCAGGCATGATAGTCTCGGGACATACGGAAATAAGGAAACGGCAGCATATGAAGACACGGCATTTCGACCGCATCGGCAATGGCGGCATCGCGTTCACGGAACTTGGCTTCGGCACGGCGCCGCTCGGCAATCTCTATCGCGCCGTCTCCGATGAGGATGCCAACGCCACCCTGGAGGCTGGGTGGCGGGTCGGCTGCCGCTACTACGACACCGCGCCGCTCTACGGGCTTGGCCTGTCGGAAACGCGGCTCAATCCGTTCCTGCGCTCGAAAAAGCGCGACGCCTATGTGCTGTCGAGCAAGGTCGGCCGCATCATGCGCGCCTGCCCGCCGGACCAGCGCACCGGCATCGGCAAGTTCTTCGACACGCCGTCGCGCCGCGAGGTTTTTGACTACAGCTATGACGGCGTCATGCGCTCCTTCGAAGCCTCGCTGGAACGCCTCGGCGTCGACCGCATCGACATTCTTTTCGTGCATGACATCGACGTCTTCACCCATGGCAGCAAGCAGGCCGCGGACCAGCGCATCGAAGAGTTCATGCGCTCGGGCTATTACGGGCTGCTGTCCCTGCGTGACCAGGGCGTCATCAAGGCGTTCGGCGGCGGCATCAACGAATGGCAGGTTGCCCAGACGCTTGCCGAGCGCGGCGACTTCGATCTGTTCCTGCTTGCCGGGCGCTATACGCTGCTGGAGCAGGAGGCGCTGCAATCCTTCCTGCCGCTATGCCAGAAGCGCGGCATCGGCATCGTTCTCGGCGGGCCGTATAATTCCGGCATCCTGGCAACCGGTCCGAAGCCCGGCGCCTATTACAATTATACCGAGGCGCCGCAGGACATCATCGACCGCGTCGCGCGCATCGAGGCTGTCTGCAAGCGCCACGGTGTGCGCCTGATCGAGGCGGCACTGCAATTTCCGCTGCTGCACCCTTCGGTCGTGTCGGTGATCCCCGGCGGCCAGCGGCCGAGCGAGGTCGAAAGCAACCGGTCGCTGCTCGACGCGAAGCTGCCACCGGCACTGTGGGCAGATCTCAAGCAGGAAGGGCTGATGCGCGCCGATGCACCGACGGTATAGAGCCCGCCAAAGTGGGCGCAAAGGAAAAGCCGGGCATGCCCGGCTTTTCTGGTCTCTGAAAAGGGTACGAGGGCGCTTAGTTGACTGCGTCCTTGAGGCCCTTGCCGGCTGAAAACTTCGGCACGGTGCGCGCCGGAATCTGCACTTCTGCGCCGGTCTGCGGATTGCGGCCGGTCGAGGCAGCGCGTTTTGAGACGGTGAAATTTCCGAAGCCGACAAGCCGGACATCGCCGCCCTTCTTGAGTTCGCCGGTGATGACGGAGAACACCGCATCGACCGCCGACTGCGCGTCACCCTTCGAAATACTCGCGGCGTCGGCGACAGCGGACACCAGTTCGTTCTTGTTCATAAAAATTCCCTTCCATGAGAAACCGGAACGTACGACTCATCCGGCAGGAAACGGACTTTAGAAAGAAGCGCTTCCGCAACCAAGTCGAAAAGCGTCAAAAGAGTCGAAAAAACCCCGGAATTCCGGGGTTTTTCACATGAAAGAGCCGGGCTCTAGGCCCGGCTCCCCGTTGTGCATTGCAACTTTAGCACGTGCTAATGAGCTAGCGACTTGCTGGCGTCGTCTCCGGCATCCACCGCAGCCGGCGCATTGACCGGCTCGACCCACTCGATCGCCTCCGGCATACGCACCAGCGCATGGCGCAAGACTTCACCGACCCGCCCGACCGGAACGATCTCCATACCGTTCTTCACGTTGTCCGGAATCTCCGCCAGATCCTTGGCGTTGTCTTCCGGGATCAGCACCTTCTTGATGCCGCCGCGCAGTGCTGCAAGCAGCTTCTCCTTGAGCCCGCCGATCGGCAGCACTCTGCCGCGCAGCGTGATCTCGCCGGTCATCGCCACGTCGGCCCTGACCGGGATGCCGGTCAGCACCGAGACGATCGCCGTCGCCATCGCCACGCCCGCCGACGGTCCGTCCTTGGGCGTTGCCCCCTCTGGTACGTGGACGTGGATGTCGCGCTTGTCGAACAGCGGCGGCTCGACGCCGAAATCGAGAGCCCGCGAGCGGACGTAGGAGGCCGCCGCCGAGATCGATTCCTTCATCACGTCGCGCAGATTGCCGGTCACCGTCATGCGGCCCTTGCCGGGCATCATGACGCCTTCGATCGTCAGCAGCTCGCCACCGACTTCCGTCCAGGCGAGCCCGGTGACAACGCCGACCTGATCGTCGGCCTCGACCTGGCCGAAGCGGAAGCGCGGAACACCAAGGTAATCGGCGAGATTGTCGGCCGTGATGTCGACGGTCTTCTTCTTCGTCTTCAGGATCTCGGTCACCGCCTTGCGGCCGAGCTTCATCAGCTCGCGCTCCAGGCTCCTGACGCCCGCTTCACGGGTGTAGGTCTGGATGATGCCGCGGATCGCGTCCTCGCCGACGGAGAACTCCTTCGGCTGCAGCGCATGATCGCGGATCACCTTGGGCATCAGGTGGCGCTTGGCGATCTCGATCTTCTCGTCCTCGGTGTAGCCGGCGATACGGATGATCTCCATGCGGTCCATCAAGGGCGCGGGGATGTTCAGCGTGTTCGCCGTCGTCACGAACATCACGCTCGACAGGTCGTATTCGACCTCGAGATAGTGGTCCATGAACGTCGAGTTCTGCTCGGGATCGAGCACCTCGAGCAACGCCGACGACGGGTCGCCGCGGAAATCCTGGCCCATCTTGTCGATCTCGTCGAGCAGGAAGAGCGGGTTGGACTTCTTCGCCTTCTTCATCGACTGGATGACCTTGCCGGGCATCGAGCCGATATAGGTGCGCCGGTGACCGCGGATCTCGGCCTCGTCGCGCACGCCGCCCAGCGCCATGCGGATGAACTCGCGGCCGGTCGCCTTGGCGATCGACTTGCCGAGCGAGGTCTTGCCGACGCCGGGAGGTCCGACGAGGCACAGGATCGGCCCCTTCAGCTTCTTCTGGCGGCTCTGCACGGCGAGATATTCGACGATGCGGTCCTTGACCTTGTCGAGGCCGAAATGGTCGGTGTCGAGCACGTTCTGCGCGAAGGCCAGATCCTGCTTGACCTTGGAGTTCTTGCCCCACGGTATCGACAGGATCCAGTCGAGATAGTTGCGCACGACGGTCGATTCAGCCGACATCGGCGACATCGTCCGCAGCTTCTTCAGTTCGGCTTCCGCCTTTTCGCGGGCCTCCTTGGAGAGCTTGGTCTTCTTGATGCGCGCCTCGATCTCGGCGGCCTCGTCGCGGCCGTCCTCGCCCTCGCCGAGCTCCTTCTGGATCGCCTTCATCTGCTCGTTGAGGTAGTATTCGCGCTGCGTCTTCTCCATCTGGCGCTTGACGCGCGAGCGGATGCGCTTCTCGACCTGAAGGACGGAGATTTCGGCTTCCATGAAGCCCATCGCCTTTTCCAGCCGCTCCTTGACCGAAAGCGTGGCCAGCATCTCCTGCTTCTCGGGGATCTTGATGGCAAGATGCGAGGCAACCGTATCGGCGAGCTTGGAATAGTCGTCGATCTGGCTGGCGGCACCCACCACTTCGGGCGAGATCTTCTTGTTCAGCTTGACGTAGTTCTCGAAGTCGGTGACGACGGAACGGGCCAGCGCCTCGACCTCGACCTCTTCCTCATCCGGTTCGACCAGTGCTGCGGCGCGGGCCTCGTGGAAGTCGGGACGGTCGGTGAACGAAACGATTTTCGCGCGCGAGGCGCCTTCGACCAGCACCTTGACGGTGCCGTCCGGCAGCTTCAGCAACTGCAGCACATTGGCGAGTGTGCCGATGTCGAAGATCGCATCGGACTCGGGATCGTCATCGGCGGCATTCATCTGGGTCGCAAGCAGGATCTGCTTTTCCTGACCCATCACCTCTTCCAGCGCCTTGATCGACTTTTCACGCCCGACAAAGAGCGGAACGATCATATGCGGGAACACCACGATGTCGCGCAGTGGGAGGACTGCGTAGACGCCGTCGCTGGGAGCCTTGGATATTTTGGCCATTGTCCAACCTTTCATGTCGCGACCGCCAATCGGCCAACCGCGATTCTCATATTAACGACCGGGGATGGTTCCGCCTACCACCGTTTGTGACGGGAGTTTTACAGCACAGAATTCGGCGCCACGGCCTTCTTCCGTTAGTTGGAGGCACGCGAGGCAAAGATCAAGGGTCGACACGAAACCGTTCATCCAATCCGTCATAATCCGTTCATCATAGCCTGCCCATCCGCAAACGGCAAAACGGCGCCTTGCGGCGCCGTTTGAAGAACTCCACTACAGGACTGGCGTCAGGCGCTGACGTTGCCCTTCTTTTCCTTCTGCTCGGAATAGATGTAGAGCGGCCTGGCGTTGCCGGACACCACCTCTTCCGAAATAACCACTTCGCGCACGCCTTCCAGCGCCGGCAGCTCGAACATCGTGTCGAGCAGGATCGCTTCCATGATCGAGCGCAGGCCGCGCGCGCCGGTCTTGCGCTCGATGGCGCGCTTGGCGATCGCCGACAGCGCGTTCTCGTGGAAGGTCAGGTCGACATTCTCCATCTCGAACAGCCGCTGGTACTGCTTGACCAGCGCGTTCTTCGGCTCGGTCAGGATCTGGATCAGCGCCGGCTCGTCGAGGTCCTCCAGCGTTGCCAGGACCGGGAGACGGCCGACGAACTCGGGAATGAGGCCGAACTTCAACAGATCCTCAGGCTCGACCAGACGGAAAACGTCGCCGGTGCGGCGATCCTCGGGCGACGCGACGGTGGCGCCGAAGCCGATCGAGGTCTTGCGGCCGCGATCCGAGATGATCTTGTCCAGCCCGGCGAAGGCGCCACCGCAGATGAACAGGATGTTGGCGGTGTCGACCTGCAGGAATTCCTGCTGCGGATGCTTCCTGCCGCCCTGCGGCGGTACGGAAGCGACCGTGCCTTCCATGATCTTCAACAGCGCCTGCTGGACGCCCTCGCCCGACACGTCACGGGTGATCGAGGGATTGTCCGACTTGCGCGAAATCTTGTCGATCTCGTCGATGTAGACGATGCCGCGCTGGGCGCGCTCGACATTGTAGTCGGCCGACTGCAACAGCTTGAGGATGATGTTCTCGACGTCCTCGCCGACATAGCCGGCCTCGGTCAGCGTCGTCGCATCGGCCATGGTGAACGGCACGTCGATGATGCGGGCCAGCGTCTGCGCGAGCAGCGTCTTGCCGCAACCGGTCGGGCCGATCAGCAAAATGTTGGACTTCGCCAGTTCGACGTCGTTGTTCTTGCCGGCATGCGCGAGGCGCTTGTAGTGGTTGTGGACGGCCACCGACAGCACGCGCTTGGCGTAGGGCTGGCCGATGACGTAGTCGTCGAGAACCTTGAGGATCTCCTGCGGGGTCGGCACGCCCTCGCGCGACTTCACCATCGAGGTCTTGTTCTCCTCGCGGATGATGTCCATGCAGAGCTCGACACATTCGTCGCAGATGAACACCGTCGGGCCGGCGATCAGCTTGCGCACTTCGTGCTGGCTCTTCCCGCAAAACGAGCAATAAAGCGTGTTCTTGGAATCACCGCCGCTGTTGCCGACCTTGCTCATTTTCATGTCCTTTCATAGCCGCCCGCCGATGGTCTGGTTGAAAGGGCGCATAACTCAATCTATCGCGGGAAATCGCCGCCGCCAGTAGTCCGGCTCCCGCAACGCATTCCATACGAAACACATATCAGAAAACGTCGCAATGATTCGCATCAACCCCGCACAAAGCTAAGCCGTCGAAAATCAACATAGGCTTAACGTAGGCAATCGCTCCCGTCGAGGGAACAGCCAATTGTGGCCGAAATGCCGCAAGCGGCATCAAAAGCGTGTTTTCGCACCATCCAGCTGCCACCGGGCTTATGTGGCAAGACCCTCGATCGGCTCACGCGACGAAATGACCTTGTCGATGAGGCCGAAATCCCTGGCCTCGTCGGAGGTCATGAAATGGTCGCGGTCGAGCGTCCTTTCGATCTCGTCGTAGCTTTTGCCGGTGTGCTTGACATAGACCTCGTTGAGGCGGCGCTTCAGCTTGATGATGTCCTGGGCGTGGCGCTCGATGTCGGAAGCCTGGCCCTGAAAACCACCGGAAGGCTGGTGGACCATGATGCGGGCGTTCGGCGTGGCGAAGCGCATGCCCTTTTCGCCGGCGGTGAGAAGCAGCGAGCCCATCGAGGCGGCCTGGCCGATGCACAGCGTCGCCACCGCCGGCTTGATGAACTGCATGGTGTCGTAGATCGCCATGCCCGAGGTGACGACGCCGCCGGGCGAATTGATGTAGAGGTTGATTTCCTTCTTCGGATTCTCCGCCTCGAGGAATAGGAGCTGCGCGCAGACCAGCGTCGCCATGCCGTCCTCGACCGGACCCGTGATGAAAATGATGCGCTCTTTCAAGAGCCGCGAGAAAATGTCGTAGGCCCGCTCGCCGCGATTGGTCTGCTCGACCACCATCGGAACGAGGTTCATGTAGGTTTCGACGGGGTTCTTCATGGACTATCCCTTATTGAAGATGGGATTCCGGCGCCGGAGATGAGCAAGTCGGGCAGAATCGGTTCTGGATCGTTATCCCTGTAAATAGGATGTCGGCTCACCCTAGCGCAAGGCCGCCCGTCCTAGCCATCCGGTTAAGTCGAATCAAGGTTTCTGCACAGAATTCGCCCGAAGCTGCGCCGGCTGCTTTTGAAGCGGCGCGGCGCCGCCGCCCTGTAACAGTTTCTTAACCGCGTCGCTTAACGAAATGTGCCGAAACCGCTTTCCCGCGACACGGCTTCCCCTACAATTCAACGTTGAGCTTGCGTGGAAAGTTCAAACTGGGGGGAGTGCAATGATCGGGAAAACGGCTTCCTCGGCCATCGCCAGCCTCGCCGTCCTCAGCATGGTGTCCGAAACGGCTGCCGGCGGGCGCGCCGTCGAGTGCTACGAGCAGGTCAACAGGCCGGCCGTCTACAAGACCGTCTACGAAAACGTGCTCGTCAGCCCGGCCGGTCAGCAGGTGGAATCCGTTCCGGCGATCTACGGGACGCGCGAGCGGGTGGTGCAGATCGCACCGGCGCGTGTCAGCTACGAGATCGAGCCTGCCATCACCCGCACCGTCTACCGCACGGTGAAGGTCGATGGGAGCTTCTCCTGGGAATGGCGCGTCATCAACGGCCGCAAGGTGCTGTGCAAGATCTGGCACAAGGCGCGCTACCAACGGGTGGCCGAGACCGTGGTGGTGCAGCCGGGGCGCCAGCGGCGCGTCGTCAGTCCCGCCGAGTACGAGAGCATCGCCGAGGAGGTTCTGGTGCAGCCGGAGCAGCGGCGGATCGTCAATTTTCCCGCCACCTACCAGACAGTGGCGCGCCGGGTTCTGGTCCGCGAGGGCTCGTCGCGCTGGCGGCAGGTGCGTATTGCGCGGCACTGCCGGTTTTAGGTCAGACCGCCTCCGCCCGCAGCCACGCTTTCAAGCCGCCGACGTCGCCATTGCCGACGGTCGCTGCGACACGCCTGCCGACTGCCGCGCCGAACTTGTAGCCGTGGCCGGAGCAGGCCGAGACGACAAGGCATTTGCCCTTCTCATGCGCCAGGAACTTTTCGTCGACGGTGAAGGTGTAGGCGCAGGTGACGACCTCGGTGACCTTGTATTCTTCGACACGGGCAATCGGCGGCGAAAACAGGTCGCGGATCGCCTCGCCCTCGCCCGCCACCGGCTGGCGGTTCCAGTCGGCATCGCTGGTCGGCACCCTGTGCAGCCCTGAGCCGAATTTCATGCCGGCACCGCCGGACGGCGGGATCACGTAGCCGTCGACGGCGCCGCCGACGTCGAGGATGACCGGGGCTGAATGCCATGCTGCTTTCAGATCCGCCGGCGGTTCGACATAGGCGAGCGCGGTGCGCCAGGTCTTCAGGTCGCCGCCCAGCTCTGGAAACAGTTTCAGCACCCAGGCGCCAGCGGTGACGACGATGCGGTCGGCCTGCATCGTCTCGCCGCTTTCAAGCACGAGGCGGCCAGCCTCGGCGTCGACCTCCGTCACCTTGCTGTTTTCGTAGACATTGGCGCCGGTTCTCCGCAGCCATTCGGCGAGACGGAAGGCAATCTTGCGACAATGCAGCGCACCACCCTCCGGCGAAAAATACGCGTAGCGGAACGAGCCGGGCTGCAGGAAGCGCCAGCGCTTGGCCGCGGCGTCCGGCTCGAACAGTTCGATCGGGTAGTTCCCGGCTTCCATGCCCTCGCGGTATTCCTCGGCTTCGTCTCCCGGCTCGCGCGAAATGCAGATGAAGCCGCGCGGGTCGAGATGGTTCTCGCCGAGATCGGCCCACATCTCGTCCCAGGCCGCATAGGCTTCGGTGATCAGCCGGCCATAACCCGAGGCTGCGCCATAGGCGCGGCGGATGATGCGGTGATGGTCGCCCGAGGCGGCAAGCGGATTGGGAATCGGTCCCTGCTCGACAATCGAGACCCGGTGCCCGGCCTTGACCAGCAACCAGGCCGTCGACAGCCCTGCAATACCTGCGCCAACCACGATCACATTCATCAAGTCAGTCTTTCCGCAGCCGCGCCGGCTGGCTCAATGCGCTTTTGTGCATGTCGTTGTCGATTCACACCCTCGGGTCAGGCCCAAGGGCATGCTTTTGGGCGACACGCATCAGATTGCCGGGCGCCAACATACGGTCTGGCATCAAGCTGGCAAGCCTTGGAGCGCCGCGCGTCGTTCGACGCGCAAGGGACGCTCCAAAACTTTGAATCTGCGCATGATCCTTTCCGAAAACCGATTCCGGTTTTCGGGGTCATGCGTTAATTGTCTGGCATGACCAAATTGAAGCCGACCTATCTTGCCTTCGATTCCTCGACCCGCCATCTGCGACTGGACCCGCACGAGGCGGCTTTCTTCCAGAACCCCTACGCGGCCTATGCCTTCATGCATGGCGCATCGAATGTCTTCTTCTGGGAAGAGTTCGGCTTCTGGTGCTTTGGCGGCTTCGACGACGTCAGCCGGCTGCTGCGCGACCGGCGCTTCGGCCGCCACAACCCGGCCGGCATCCCTGACAGAAGCGCCGTCGGCGAGGATCGCAGCCATCTCGGCAGCTTCGACGGCATCGAGGCCAATTCGATGCTGGAGCTGGAACCGCCCGTTCACACCAGGCTCAGAACGCTGGTCAACCGCGCCTTCGTCTCGCGCCAGGTCGAGCGGCTGAGGCCACGCGTCGAGGCGCTGGCCAACGAACTGATCAACCGTTTCGAACCGGGCCAGGTCGACCTGCTGCCAGCCTTCGCATCGCCTTTGCCGATCACCATCATTGCCGAGATGCTCGGCGTGCCGGTCGAGATGGGACCGCAACTCCTCGAATGGTCGCATCGGATGGTCGCCATGTACATGCACGGCCGCACCCGCCAAACGGAAGAGACGGCCAATCGCGCAGCACATGATTTTTCGGATTTCCTGCGCGGCCATGTTGCCGAGCGGCGCAAAAAACCCGGCGACGATCTGCTGTCGCTGCTGATCTCGGCGCAAGACGATGGCCAAAGACTCTCTGAGGACGAGTTGGTGTCCTCGGCGATCCTGCTGCTCAATGCCGGCCACGAGGCGACCGTCCACCAGACCGGCAATGCGGTGCGCGCGATTCTCGCGCAAGGCGGCCACCCGCGCCGCTTCTTCACCTCGCCGCAAACGACCACCGCCACGGTCGAGGAATGCCTGCGCTTCGACGCGCCGCTGCACATGTTCACGCGTTATGCCTATGAAGAGATCGAGGTCGGTCCCGGTGTCATCGTGCGGCCGGGCCAGACGATCGGCCTGCTGCTCGGCATGGCCAATCACGACCCGGCGGCCTTTGCCGAACCCCTCGCCTTCCGGCCGGATCGCGCCGACCAGAAGAACGTCTCGTTCGGCGCCGGCATTCATTTCTGCATCGGCGCGCCGCTCGCCCGGCTCGAATTGCAGGTATCGCTGAAAACCTTGTTCGACCGGCTGCCGCGGCTGCATCTGGCCGAACAGCAGCGTTTTCGCGACACCTATCATTTCCACGGGCTGGAAAGACTCGTCGTGCACACCGGGCAATGATCAAAGCTTGATCACATACTCCTTGCGTGTCGTTTCAAGCACTTCCCAGCTTCCCTTAAAGCCTGGCCTGAGCACGAAACTGTCGCCGGCCCTGACGGTGCGCGCCTCGCCGCCCTCCTCTGAAATCACCGAAACGCCCGACAGGATGTGGCAAAACTCCCACTCGTCGTATTCGATGCGCCATTTGCCCGGCGTCGCCTCCCAGATGCCGGCATAGAGGCCACCGTCGCGTTCCTCGACATTCCAGGTGCGGAACTTTGGATCGCCTGAAATCAGGCGATCCGGCGCCGGCGCGCCAGGTTCCGGCTCGACGCTTTCAATATCGACGGAGAGAAACTTCGGCGCGGTCATGGAAACTCCTTGCAGCAGGGGTCAGACCTTGGCGAGAGCCTGTTCCAGATCGGCGACGATGTCGTTGACATCCTCGATGCCGACCGACAGCCTGACCGTATCCGGCCCAGCGCCGGCCGCGACCTTCTGCTCGTCGGACAGTTGCCGATGCGTGGTCGATGCCGGATGGATGACCAGCGACTTGGTGTCGCCGACATTGGCGAGGTGCGAGAACAATTCGAGCGCCTCGACGAATTTGATGCCCGCCGCATAGCCGCCCTTCAGGCCGAAGGTGAACACGGCACCGGCGCCAAGCGGCGAGTACTTCTTCTGCAGCGCATTGTTGTTGTCGCTGGGCAGGCCGGGATAGGACACCCAGGCGATTTTTGGGTGGTTGGACAGCCACGCGGCGACGGTGACCGCATTGTCGCAATGGCGCTGCATCCTGAGCGGCAGGGTTTCCAGGCCGGTCAGGATCAAGAACGCATTGAAGGGCGAGATCGCCGGGCCCATGTCGCGCAGGCCGAGCACGCGCGCGGCAATGGCGAAAGCGAAATTGCCAAATGTTTCGTGCAGGACGAGGCCGCCATATTCGGGGCGCGGCTCAGACAGCATCGGATATTTGCCGGATTTCGACCAGTCGAAGGTGCCGCCGTCAACAATGGCGCCGCCGATGGAATTGCCGTGGCCGCCGATGAACTTGGTCAGCGAATGCACGACAATGTCGGCGCCATGCTCGATCGGCCGCACCAGATAGGGCGAGGCCAGCGTGTTGTCGACGATGAGCGGCAGGCCATGCTTGCGGGCGATGTCGCCGATCTTTTCGATGTCGACGAAGACACCGCCCGGATTGGCCAGGCTCTCGATGAAGATCGCCTTGGTCCTTTCGTCGATCTGGCTTTCGAAGGTCGAGATGTCGTTGGTGTCGGCCCAGCGCACCTGCCAGCCGAAATTCTTGAAGGCGTGGCCGAACTGGTTGATTGAGCCGCCGTAAAGCCTTGTCGCGGCGACGAAATTGTCGCCGGGCTGCATCAGGTTGTGGAACACGAGCACCTGCGCGGCATGGCCCGACGCGACGGCCAAACCCGCGGTGCCGCCTTCGAGTGCCGCGATACGCTCTTCCAGCACCGCCTGCGTCGGGTTCATGATCCGGGTGTAGATGTTGCCGAAGGCTTTTAGCCCGAACAGCGAAGCGGCATGGTCGGCATCATCGAAGACAAAGGAGGTCGTCTGGTAGATCGGCGTGGCACGCGCGCCGGTCGCCGGATCGGGCTTGGCGCCGGCATGGACGGCGAGCGTGTTGAAACCGGGCGTGCGGGTCATGGATTACCTCCCCTGAATGCTGAATGCTGAATGCTGAGTGGTGAATGGTGAATGGTGAATGGTGAATGGTGAATGGTGAATGGTGAATGGTGAAGGCAAGGTCGGCCAGCCCCATCCTGATTGCAAGCGGCTCATATGCCGCTGTGGCCGCCTTCCGGAAAAATCCCTCCATTCACCATTCAATATTCACCATTCACCACCTACTTCCGGCGGACGCCAAAACTCTGGAATCCCGGCCGCATCAGCGGCTTCTTCGACGACAGCACGCCTGAGTTGACGCCGGTCCAGCCGATCTCGCCTGACAGCTTGCCATATTCGATCTTGGGGCAGCGGTTCATCACCACCTTGATGCCGGCGGCCTCGGCGCGTGCGGCTGCCTCGTCATGGCGCACGCCAAGCTGCATCCAGATGACGTTCGGCAACGGATCGAGCCGCAAGACCTCGTCGACAACGCCCGGCACCGCCGCCGAGCCGCGAAAGACGTCGACCATGTCGATCGGCTCGGGAACATCGGCGAGCCTGGCATAGGTCATCCGGCCAAGGATTTCCTTGCCGGCCTGGCCGGGGTTGATCGGGAACACGGAAAACCCCTTGCCCAGCAGGTATTTCAACACGAAATAGCTCGGCCGCACATCGTTGGCGGACGCACCGACCATGGCGATGGTCTTCACCGAATTGAGGATGCCGGCGATATAGGCATTGTCGTAGGCGTCATGGTTCATGCCTCGTCCTCATACAGAGCTTCGGCGAGAAAACCATCCGGATCGTTGCAGAAAACTGCACATCATGCGGAAATGATCGGTATCGTCGGAAGCGGTGGGAAACGCGCTCAACCCGGCAGCGAGATGCTGCCGTCTTCCGCGATCGGAAAAGCCGGATTGTGCGCCACTTCCCAGACATGCCCTTCGGTGTCGGCGAAATAGCCATACCAGCCGCCCCAGAAGGCGCGGCCGGCCGGCTTGACGATGCGGCCGCCGGCCTTCTCGGCCATCGTCAGCACGTCATCGACCTCCGCGTCGGAGCGCGTGTTGTAGGCGAGGTAGATCGCCGACGGCGCCGTGCCGAAGGTGATGCCCGAATCCTCTTCGGCGCTTGCGCGCGGGAACAGGCCGAGAATGACGCCGCCCATCTGGAAGAAGGCGACGCCGTCGGTGATGCCGGCATGGCGGGTCAGGCCCATCGCCTCGTAGAAGCGTGTGGCGCGCTCGAGATCGTCGACGGCGATGGTGATGATGGAGATGCGGGCTTCCATATCTAGTCGTCCGTCCATTCGGGCTTGCGCTTGCCGATGAAGGCGCCGATGCCTTCTTCTGCGTCGCGCGCCAGCATGTTGTCGACCATGACGCGGCCGGTATAGGCGTAGGCCTCGGCCAGCCCCATCTCGGCCTGCGCGTAAAAGGCTTCCTTGCCGGTCTTGACCACCAAAGACGATTTGGCAGCAATGGTTTGCGCATATTTGGTGACAATCTGATTCAGATATTCGCGCGGCACCACGCGATTGATGAGACCGAATTCCTTGGCCGTCGCTGCATCGATGGTCTCGCCGGTCAAAAGCATCTCCATCGCATGCTTGCGCGAGACGTTGCGTGACAGCGCCACCATCGGCGTCGAGCAGAACAGGCCGATATTGACGCCCGGCGTGCAGAAGGTCGCCTCGTGCGAGGCGATGGCGAGATCGCAGCTCGCCACCAGTTGCGCCCCGGCCGCCGTTGCCAGACCGTCGACCTCGGCGATGACCGGCCTCGGATGGCGCACGATCGCCTGCATCAGTGCCGCGCAAGCGGAAAACGTCTCCTCGAAGAATGCCTTGCCACAATCGGCGTCGGCGCGGCGCGCGGTCATTTCCTTGAGGTCGTGTCCGGCGCAAAACATTTTTCCGGCCGCAGCCAGAATGATGACGCGGACGGATCTGTCTGATTTCGCGCGGTCGAGTTCCGCCATCAGCGCCGCCATGACCGCCAGCGACAGGGCATTGGCCGGCGGATTGGCGAGCGTCAGGCGCAGGATGCCCTCGTCCAGTCTCGCGATAACAGGACCTTCGGCAACAGCCGGCTTGATGGCGACGATTTCGGCCATGGTCTCCAACCTCTTCATCGGCCGGCGGCATCGGATACGCCGGCCATGGAACAAAAGAACTAGCACGCTGCCGATTGAAGAACAGCCTTAGGACGTGTTTTCTCGGCGGCGCAGCCTCGGCCAAGCGCCCTCGCCTTGAAAACCGCCGGCTATGCCGACGCCACAGACAGGAAACCGCTTATGCCTGCCCAAAACAATCTCAAGCCGGTGCTGACAGCAGAGCAAGTCAACGCGCTGATGGAGACCGTCTACCCGCAGCTCAACGACCAGTTCACCATCTACGAGGCGATCGAGGTGTTTCCCGGCGGCTGCACGGTGCGCCTGAATGCCGACGAGCGGCATTTGCGCCCCGGCGGAACCGTTTCCGGCCCGTCGCTGTTCACTTTGGCCGACATTGGCGGCTATGTCTGCGTACTTTCGCATGCCGGGCCGGATGCGCTTTCGGTCACCACCAATCTCAATATCAATTTCGTCCGCAAAGCCGAGGCAGGCCCGATCGACGGCCATTGCCGCATCCTGAAGCTGGGTAAGAGCCTGATGGTGTTCGATATCGACATCATCGCAGGAGCGGACGGACACACGGTAGCGCACGCGACGGGAACCTATTCGATCCCGCCGAAGAAGAGCTTTCAATCGCAGGCCTGATTTGCAGGACGGATACGTGTTTCCGCTCGTTCCACGGAACGAAATGTCGGACAACACGTTCGCAGGTCCAATCAGGTCTGCAAAAACATGCCCGAACTTCCCACTTATTTGGCATTCCTGGTCGCTGTGCTCGGCTACCAACTGTCCGGTCCGGGGCCGGACATGCTTCTGGTGATCAGCCGCGGTATCGGACAGGGTTGGCGGGCAGCACTGGCAACGGCGACCGGCTGCGTTTTCGCGGGCGTGATCCAGATTCCGCTGTTGGCAATGGGACTTGCATCGCTGGTCACGTCCTCGCCTGTCGCGTATGGCCTGCTGCAACTGCTCGGAGCGGCGTACTTGATCGCAATCGGGACGAAGTTCTTGCTCACGCGCAAGGGAGCGGAAACAACCAACATCGTCGCAGCCAAGGAGGGAGGTTTGGCAGGTGCCTTTCGGCAAGGCATGATCTGCAACCTGACCAACCCTACCGCACTGGTTTTCATGCTCGCAGTACTGCCGCAGTTCGTTCATTCCTCCACAGGATCGCCGGCGATGCAATTTATCGTGCTCGGGGGCACCATGAAGGCTACGGGCCTTCTGGTCCTGGGAGCTGTAGCCTTGGCCTCAGGCGCGGTCGGCCACTGGCTGGCACGCTACACCGGTTTTCTTGTCTGGCAAGAACGCCTGGCTGGTACGATCATGATCGCTGTCGGGATCAAACTGCTGCTGGCTGCGATTATTCCGGGACGGCGCTAGTCAAATTGTCGGAGTCAAACGCGGTATAATAATACCTCAAACTAACCTCTTGATTTAGCAAGGCAATCCTTCAGAGGTGGCCAGATATGCAACTTGACTGGCTAATTCCCCTCGCCTATAAGCCCTCACGGAACAGCGGCCCGCAAAGGCCGCCGTTTTGTTATTGGCGGCGGGCGAGCGCTCGGCGTCAATCCAAGCAACAAGAAACGCCTTTCCTTGTCGTTCGTCGATGGGGAAGGTCCGAACCGAAAGCAACAATCCATGGTAACCTTTTCGCAGAAGCCTGCGGATGTGGTGAAGAAGTGGGTGCTGATCGACGCCGAGGGTCTCGTCGTCGGCCGTCTCGCCACTGTCATCGCCAACCATCTTCGCGGCAA
The DNA here is from genome assembly GCF_055811535.1 of Mesorhizobium sp. WSM4816. NCBI lineage: Bacteria > Pseudomonadati > Pseudomonadota > Alphaproteobacteria > Hyphomicrobiales > Phyllobacteriaceae > Mesorhizobium > Mesorhizobium sp. WSM4816. The sequence goes on from NZ_JBVVQR010000040.1 coordinate 23,874, forward strand.
ACACAAGCCCACCTTCACCCCGCATGTCGACGACGGCGACAACGTCATCGTCATCAATGCCGACAAGGTGGTGTTCACCGGCAAGAAATTCACCGACAAGGTCTATTACTGGCACACCGGCCACCCCGGCGGCATCAAGGAGCGCACCGCGCGCCAGCTGCTCGAGGGCCGTTTCCCCGAGCGTGTCGTCGAGAAGGCCGTCGAACGCATGATCCCGCGTGGTCCGCTCGGCCGTCGCCAGATGAAGAATCTCCGCGTCTATGCAGGCACGGAACATCCGCATGTCGCCCAGCAGCCCGTCACGCTCGACGTGGCCAAGCTGAACGCCAAGAACAAGAAGGTTTCGTAAAATGGCTGAGCTTTCCTCGCTCGCAGAACTCGGAACTGCCACCGGCAACACCAACACGCAGCCGGCTGCACCCGTCCACGTCCAGAAGCTCGACAAGTCGGGCCGCGCCTATGCCACCGGCAAGCGCAAGAACGCCATCGCCCGTGTCTGGGTGAAGCCCGGCTCCGGCAAGATCGTCGTCAACGACAAGGTGTTCGCCGAATATTTCGCGCGCCCGGTCCTGCAGATGATCCTCAACCAGCCGATCATCGCCGCCAACCGCGCCGGCCAGTACGATATAGTCGCCACCGTCATTGGCGGCGGCCTTTCCGGCCAGGCCGGTGCCGTGCGCCACGGCATCTCCAAGGCGCTGACCTATTACGAGCCGGCGCTGCGCGGCGTGCTCAAGAAGGGCGGCTTCCTGACCCGCGACAGCCGCGTCGTCGAGCGCAAGAAGTACGGCAAGGCGAAGGCCCGCCGCTCGTTCCAGTTCTCGAAGCGCTAAGCACCGCGCAGCTTCAGACATTCGAAAAGGCCGCCTCCGGGCGGCCTTTTCTTTTGGTGAACCTGGCCCAAATTTAGGAACGATCGGCCGGTACCTTGATGAAGTCGATAAACGCCCGCAACGGCGCCGGCACGAGACGCCGGCCGGGATAATAGAGGAACGGCCCGGGGAAGCTCTGCCACGAAGGTTCGAGGACGGGTTCGAGCGCACCGCTCTCAAAGTAAGGGCGAAGCCAATCCTCGAACAGGCTGACAATGCCGGTACCGGCGATGGCTGCATCGACGGCGAGATCGGCCGCTCCGCCCAGGGTCACGAGAAGCGGCCCCGTCGGATCGACCCGCACCACCTCGCCGTCGCGCTCGAATTCCCATGGCGGCATCGCCCCGCTGGCGAAGCGGCCGCGCAGGCAAGCGTGGCCGAGCAGATCGCGCGGGTGTTGCGGCCGGCCATGGCGATCAAGGTAGGCAGGGCTGGCGGCGGTGGCAAAGCACTGCAGGCGCGGTCCGATCGGCACCGCGATCATGTCCTGTTCCAGCCGCTCGTCGTAACGGATGCCGGCATCGCAGCCTGCCGCCAGGACGTCGACAAAGCTCTCCTCGGCGATCACCTCCAGCCGGATGCCAGGATAGGCAGCGAGAAAACCCGGGACGATGCTGGGCAGCACCAGCCGGGCCGCGCTGACCGGCACGTTGAGGCGCAACGTACCTGCAGGCCTGTCGCGGAAGCCATTCACAACGTCGAGGGCCGATTCCACCTCGGTCAAGGCAGGGCCGAGCCGAGCCAGCAAGCTCGCGCCCGCTTCGGTCAGGACGACGCTGCGGGTCGTCCGGTTGAGCAGCCTGACACCGAGCTGCGTCTCGAGGCGGCGCACCGCCTCGCTCAAGCCCGACGCACTGCCGCCGCTGGCGCGGGCGGCATCGCGAAAACCCTTGGCCCGCGCTACGGCGACGAAGGCGTTGAGGTCTCCGAGGTCGATCTTCATTGTTCGACATTCCGTACAGCCCGTGCGGAATGTACCCAATTATCGTGAGATCGGACAGCGCCTATCTCAACCTGAACGGAGATAGACCATGTCCAGCATTGACCTTTCCGGCACGTTCACTCTCGGCGACCGCACCGTGAAGCGGCTCGGCTACGGCGCCATGCAGCTCGCAGGACCCGGCGTCTTTGGTCCGCCCAAGGACCATGGCGCGGCATTGGCCGTGCTGCGCGAAGCTGTTGCGCGCGGGGTCAATCACATAGACGCCAGCGATTTCTACGGCCCGCACGTTACCAATCTACTCATCCGTGAAGCGCTCGCGCCCTATTCCGACGACCTCGTCATTGTCACCAAGATCGGCGCCCGGCGCGGCGAAGACGGATCATGGCTGCCGGCCTTCTCGGCCGAAGAGCTGACCCGGGCGGTGCACGACAATCTGCGCAATCTCGGGCTCGACGTGCTCGACGTGGTCAATCTCAGGATCATGTTCGACGCGCATGGCCCGGCCGAAGGCTCGATCGAGGCGCCGCTCACTGTGCTGGCCGAGCTTCAGCGACAGGGCCTGGTGCGTCATATCGGGCTCAGCAATGTCACGTCTGCACAGATCGAAGAGGCGCGACGGATCGCCAGGATCGTCTGCGTGCAGAACCAATACAATCTGGCGCACCGGGGCGACGATGCCTTGATCGACCAACTCGCCCACGACGGTATCGCCTATGTGCCGTTCTTTCCGCTCGGCGGCTTCAACCCGCTGCAGTCGTCTACCCTGTCCGGCGTCGCTCAGCGCCTGGGCGCCACGCCGATGCAGGTCGCGCTCGCCTGGCTGCTCCGTCGCGCGCCCAACATCCTGCTCATCCCCGGCACGTCTTCCGTTGCGCATTTGCGGGAGAACCTCGCCGCGGCCGAACTCGATCTGCCGGAGGATGCCGTCAGGGAGCTGGACGGCGTGGCGATGGCGGCCTGAGGATTGGCGAAAGCGGCAACGAGCCAATCTCGCCCTGATCGACAGGGCTGGCGGGACAGTGCTCCCCTCTGACAGAGGGGCGCTGTCCTGGGCGCTGTCCCTCCGCGATCAAAGGTTCTGCACCGCAGCAGCGCTCCGAGGCAACGGCATGGATCCTAGGGTCTGCGCCGCGTCGCTTCGCTCCTTGCTTTGCCCTAGGATGACGAAGGTGTGATGGGATGTGGCTAATCGCCAGCGTCACTCAAAGAACAAATCCTCTGTGCAGAGGAACTAATTGATGCTCGCCGTATTCGCCGGGCGTGCCTCATCCGAATATGGCACGCGGTAGCCGTTTGCCGCCAGCCAGTCGATCGCCGCTTTCGGCTCGTCGGTCTGGATGATGGTGGCGCCGCGCTCGGCCCAGAAGCCGTAGGTCTCGCGCGGTAGGCTGGCGAACACCGCCAGTTCATCGCCGCGACCGCCGGCGAGGAAGCCGCCCGGCTTGTTGACGATGGCGTAGGTATTGGCCCAGATGTGCCAGTCGCCCCTTATCGCCGCGGCGCGCATGCGCGGGCTGAACAGCGGACCGCCGGTCTCGGTCAGCGTCTCGGCGCCGTCCCGCCAGTTGATCATCTCGACCGCGCGCGGCGAAAAGGCGCTGCTGACCTTCTCGGCAAAACCGGCGTCGCGAACCGCGTCGTCGGCAATGATCGGCATGAATTGGAAACCGCTGCCGATCGCGCCCATGGCTGCCTTGACAGTGGTGATCCTGGCCGGATTCCACAGGTTCTCCTTGACGATCACCTGTTCGGCCATGCCAAGGTCACGCGCCACCGCGATCATGCCGGCCAGGCTGTCGACGTCGAGCTTGTTGTCGATGTTGACGAGGATTCTGTCCCTGGTCGCCATCAGCATCTCGCGCAGCGTAGAAACCGGCTCGTCGGTGACGGCGCCGGTGCCTTCGATCACCAGCCTGCAGGTTTTGAGTTCGGCCAGCGTGCGCTTGACCACCTCGCCCTTGCAGTTCGTCGTGCGGTCGAGCCAGCTGTCATGCATGACGACGAACTGGCCGTCCTTCGAGCGCCTGACATCGACCTCGACGATTTCGGCGCCAAGCGCGATCGATGCCTCGAGGGCGGCGATCGAGTTCTCCGCAAACAGCGTCTTGCGGGCCTGCAGGCTGCCGGCGCGGTGTGCCGCCACCATGACATGGTCGCGCCATTGGTTAGCGTGTTCGAAACGGTCAAGAATCTGCCTGGCGCGTGTTTCGCCAGCCAATGCCGAGCCAGTGAACAGCACCGAGGCGGCGGCAAGCACAAGTTTCAGCCAGGTCGTTCGCATGAGAATCGCTCCTACCGGATGCAAACCCGGATAACCGACGCGCGTGACAGCCCAGTGAACGAAGCCGGCTTCGCAAATGCCGGAAAGTCAGGTCAATGCCGGCTGAAGCGGCTGTTCTTCAATCTCGACTTGCCGAGATCGATGCCGCCGTCCTGGCGGTCGGTGGCCGGCTTGGCGTGCTGAAATCTGCTGCGTTCCCCGGCTGACAACCATCCCGCGCAAGGACCGCTGGCTACTTTTGGTTGTATTCATGCAAATCTACGCAAATTCCGGGTTGGCCATGCGGGCTCACCTGGCAAGCAAGAAGTTGTGACCGAGCTCGAACGGTCATGGCCCTCGGAAGGGGTCGCATTTCCTGGAATTATATCCAATAAGGTTGCGCCTCGATGCACAGGAGACCGCTTCATGCCGAACACCAACATCGACCACGCCTTCACCGCCCGGGCCAGGACGGGTGCGTCCTTCGAGCCGACCTATGCCGGCGCGCTGTCGTTCATGCGGCGCAAATACACCAAGGACGTGAAGGGCGCGGACGCGGTGGTGTGGGGCATCCCCTTCGACGCCGCCGTCACCAACCGGCCGGGCGCGCGTTTCGGACCGCAGGCGATTCGCCGCGCCTCGACCATCCTCGACAACGACCCGCAATATCCGTTTTCACGCGATCTGTTCGAACATCTCGCCGTGGTCGACTATGGCGATTGCCTGCTCGACAGCGGAAACCACCAGAAGACGCCGGGGACGATCGAGCGCGAGGCGGCAAAGATCCTGAAATCCGGCGCCTTCCTGCTATCGCTCGGCGGCGATCATTTCGTCACCTGGCCGCTGCTCAAGGCGCATGCCGCCATCCACGGTCCGCTGGCCCTGGTGCAGTTCGACGCCCACCAGGACACCTGGCCGGACGACGGCAAGCGCATCGATCACGGCTCCTTCGTCGGCCGTGCGGTCAAAGAGGGAATTATCGATCCCGACCGTTCGATCCAGATCGGCATCCGCACCCATGCGCCTGACACCTTCGGCATCAAGATCCTGTACGGCCACGAAATCGAGGACATGCGCGCGTCCGATATCGCCTATGCCATCGTCGACCGCACCGGCGGCAAGAAGGCCTACGTCACCTTCGACATCGATTGCCTCGACCCGGCCTTCGCGCCCGGCACCGGCACACCGGTCGCCGGCGGGCCGTCCTCGGCAAAGATCCTGTCGGTGCTGCGCCAGATCAATCAGCTCGATATCGTTGGCGCCGATGTCGTGGAGGTTGCGCCGGCCTATGATCACGCCGATATAACGGCAATTGCCGGGTCGACGGTGGCCATGCACTATCTCGGGCTGCTGGCGGAACGAAAGGCCCGGCTCGAAGAGCTGAACAACGGCAATCACATTGTTGCCGGATTGAACCAGGCAAGTGGCATATAATTTCGAAGTATCAGGGAATTCAGGCAGTCAAATGAAACCGAAAATCTTCATCGACGGCGAGCACGGCACCACCGGTCTCCAGATCAGGGCGCTGCTTGCCGAGCGCGGCGACCTGGAGATCATCTCGATTCCGACCGAGCGCCGCAAGGAACCGGAGGCCAGAGCCGAGTTCCTCAACGCCGCCGATGTCGCGATCCTGTGCCTGCCGGACGCAGCCGCGAAAGAAAGCGTCTCGCTGATCAGCAACGACACGACAAGGGTTATCGACGCCTCGACCGCGCATCGCGTGGCAGAAGGGTGGGAATATGGTTTTGCCGAAATGGACAACGCTCAGGGTCGCAAGATCGCTTCGGCTAAGCGCGTCACCAATCCAGGCTGCTGGCCGCAAGGGCCGATCGCGACACTGAGGCCGCTGGTGGCGGCCGGGCTGTTGCCGGCGGATTTTCCGGTCACCGTCAACGGCATTACGGGCTATTCGGGCGGCGGCCGGCCGATGATCGAGGACTATGTCGCCAAGGGCGAGGAAGCGTCGGAATTCCTGCCCTACGGGCTGACCCTGCAGCACAAGCATGTGCCGGAGCTCAGGACCTATGCGAAGCTGTCGCATGATCCGATCATGCAGCCGGCGGTCGGCAATTTCGCGCAAGGCATGATCACGGTGGTGCCGCTGCAGCTCGGCGGCCTCGACTATGTGCCGACCGGCGCCGAGCTTCATGCGGCGATCGCCGACCATTTCGCCGCCATCGATGGCGGCGTGGTCGAGGTGGCGCCCTATGCGCAGCTGGAGCGCGTGCCGGAGATCGATCCGGAAATCTACAACGGCACCAACCGGATGATGCTCCATGTCTTCGCCAACGACGACAGGGCCCAGGCGCTGCTGTTCGCCGTCTACGACAATCTCGGCAAGGGCGCCTCGGGTGCTGCCGTGCAGAACATGGATCTGATGCTCGGCCTCAAGCACTGAATGGACGCTCCGGCATTCCCAGGCCGCTGGAAGATCAGCGCGCCAGAACTGATTGCCGAGACGTTCAGCAGCCGCATCTGGAAGGTTGTTCGCGAGGACGGTTCGCCGGCGATCGTCAAGGCTCTCAAGGCTTTCGACGACGTCGAAGACGAGTTGCGCGGCGAGCATTTCCTCGCCTGGCGGCGCGGCGAAGGCGCGGTGCGGCTGCTCGGCCGCGACGGCCACAGCATGCTGCTCGAATATGCCGGTGAAACCTTGCTGTCACAGGTTCTCGCCGAGCAGGGCGACAATGCCGCTACAGCAATCGCGGCCGAAGTGATGGCAAGACTGTTCTCGCCATCAGACCACCCTGCCCCGCCAGACCTTCAGCCGCTGCGGGTGCGGTTTTCCAGTCTGTTCAACAACGCGAGGATCGATCGCGACGCCGGCGAAAAGGCCCTTTATGTCGAAGCGGCTGCGACCGCGGAACGGCTGTTGGCCGATCCTGTCGACGTGCTGCCGCTGCATGGCGATTTACATCACGACAACATCATGCTGGGAGCGCGCGGCTGGCTGGCGATCGACCCGAAGGGCGTTCTCGGCGATCCCGGCTTCGATGCGGCGAACATGTTCTACAACCCGCTCGACCGCGACGAGCTTTGCCGTGATCCCCGGCGGATTGCCGACATGGCCGAGATTTTCGCCACGACGCTCGGCCAGACGCCGCCAGCCATCCTGGATCACGCCATCGCCTATGGCTGCCTGTCGGCGTCATGGCATCATGAAGACGGCAATGCGGTCGAGGAAAGCCGCGAATTGTCCATTGCCACGGCGATCAGGACGGTGCGGCTCAGCCTCTGACGGCGATCTGGTTGGGCATGGGATAAGCGCCCTTGGTGCCGCGCCAATGCGCTGCGGCAAAGCCCAGCAGGACAAGCGCGAAAGCCTGATGCATCAGCGCCATGTGCAGCGGCACCTGCATCAGCAGCGTGCCGATGCCGATCAGGGCCTGCACCAGCACCAGCACAAACAGCAGCGTCGCGCGGCGCGCATGGGTGGTGCCGGGCTGGCGGCGGTGGGTCGCGATCATGTGCCAAAGTGCTGCGACTGACATCGCGTAGGCCCCGAGCCGGTGGATGAACTGGACCGTCTTCGGGCTCTCGAAGAAGTTGTGCCATGCCGGCTCGAGGATCAACAGGTCGCCGGGGATGAGCTTGCCGTCCATCAGCGGCCAGGTGTTGTAGCTCAGGCCGGCATCGAGCCCGGCGACCAGCCCGCCGAAATAGATCTGGATCAGCGCCAGCAGCACCAGAAAGCTGGCCAGACGCTGGGTCGAGCGGTCGGTCGCGGGCTCGGAATGCGGGGCCAATCCACGCGCGACCACCATGGTCGCGGTGAAGATCAGTGCGGCCAGCGTCAGATGCGTCGCCAGCCGGTACTGGCTGACGGAGACCCGGTCGACCAGCCCGGACGCCACCATCCACCAGCCGATCGCGCCCTGCAGGCCGCCGAGAAGAAGAATGCCCAACAGTTTCGGCCCAAGGCCGCGTTCGATGCGGCGCGTCGCCCAGAAAAACACCAGCGGCACGGCAAAAACCACGCCGACACCGCGCGCCAGGATCCGGTGCAACCATTCCCACCAGAAGATCGACTTGAACGCTTCGAGGCTCATGCCCTTGTTGAGCTCGGCATATTGCGGGATCTGCTGGTAGCGCTGGAATTCCTCCTGCCATTCGGCGTCGTTGAGCGGCGGGATGATGCCGTGGATCGGCTTCCATTCGGTGATCGAAAGGCCGGATTCGGTGAGCCTGGTGGCGCCGCCGACCAGCACCAGCACAAACAGCACCAGGAGCACGACGTAGAGCCAGCCGCGCACCAGCGCCCGGTTACGCAGGTCGCGGTCGCGGGCCACGAAAGGCGCGGCAGCTAATATGGCAGCCATGGTATTGTCCCGGCAGGTTGCAGTCGCGGATTGGTGAACCATCGCAATCCAACTGGCAAGACCGGACAGCGCGGCACGCCGTCGCGCCACTTCTTGGCTGTTGCGTGCCTCTTCCGTTGGGCCTAAGCGATAGGGATCAACCGGATCGCGAAATGCCCATTCGCCTGAAAAAGCTGATCGGAACAATCTTGCTGGTGGCGCTGGTCATCGTCTATGCGCTGGTGGCATCGATCGTGGCGGTTGCGCAACTGGCGGAATCGGGACCGTGGGCGCATTTCCTGTTCTTCCTGCTCAGCGGCATGCTCTGGGTGCTGCCGGCCATGGGCATCATCAAATGGCTGATCCTGGAGCCGCCGCGGCCGAAGAACTGAGGCTCGCTCGCCGCCGCGGTGAAAGCCTGACGCCCGAGGAAACTCAGGGTGGTTTTCTGCCTTCCGTGTCGCCAATCGGAACGCGCCGGCGGCGCCATCTTAGGACATCCGCTAATGCGGCGGGGAACTTCGCGATCCGACCCTTAGGCGGACATTCATAGCGCAGGTACAGAGGCCGCAGCGACGGTGGCCGAGAACACAAGCGAAGTAAGCGTGAGCGAATTGTGGTTGTCGTAAACGAGTCATGCAACCAGTAGACCACGCTTTTGGTGATCAACTCTGTAGCCGCGTGAAACATGCGGCAAAGTCATGTACAGTGTTTGGCGCGGAATTCATGTTGGGAGCTAAGACATGGAGCGCCGATTATCTGCAATCCTGGCCGCCGACGTGGTCGGATACTCCGCACTTATGGAGCAAGACGAAGCGGGTACCTTTGACCGCCTACGAGCGCGACGCACCGAGCTTTTTGAGCCCGAGATTGCGCGGCATCATGGGCGGATCTTCAAGCTCATGGGCGATGGCCTCCTCGCGGAGTTCGGAAGCGTGGTTGACGCTGTCGAATGTGCCGTGTCTCTCCAGCGCGGAATGGCAGATCGCAACGCCTCTGTAGCTGAGGAGGACAGGTTCAACGTCCGCATCGGCATCAACATTGGCGAAGTCATCGTGGACGGCGACGACCGCTATGGCGAAGGCGTCAACGTCGCGGCCAGGCTGGAGCAACTCGCGTCCCCGGGTGGGATCTGCGTATCAGGCAAGGTGGCGAAGGAGGTGGAGAATAAGCTCGCGTTTACCTTCGACCCGGTTGGGCAGCAGAAGGTCAAGAACATCGAAGAGCTTGTCGATGTCTATCACGTGCGCATCGACGCCCCGCCACGCCGACGCATTCTGCACAAGCGCGGGACAAGCCGACTATGGCGGGCACTTGGCGTCCCGGCAGCGACCGTGGTGGCCGTGGTGGCTATATGGGTGGCGCTGTACCATCCGCTAACAATGTCCTCTTCAGGGGGATCCAGTACGATCCCGTCTGTCGCCGTCCTTCCATTCAAGGATCTGAGTGCCGACAAGAGTCTAGGCTACTTGGGAGAAGGAGTGGCGAACGACGTCATCGCGATCCTCTCGCGCTTTTCTGACATCGCGGTCGTATCGCGAACCTCGTCCTTTGCTTACCAGGGCAAGGAAGGCGATATCCGTCAGATCGGCAAAGAGCTGGACGTTGGCTATGTCCTCGAAGGCAGCGTGCGCAAGGAAGGCAATAGGGTGCGGATCGTTGCGCAACTCATCAACGCCAATACGGGGGACCATGTCTGGGCAGACCGCTTCGACAAGGCCGGATCCGACCCATGGGCGCTTCAGGATGAGTTGACCGGCAAGATTGTGGGGGCGATGACGGGCGAATTCGGAGCCATTCGCAAATCGGACTACAGTCAGGCCTGGGGCAAGGACAGCACTAACTTGGCTGAATACGACTACTACCTGCGCGCGGAAAGCCAGCTGAACCTCTACACGAAGGAAGGTATCGAGCGTTCAGGTGAGATTTCGCGCGACGGGCTGCAGGTTTTCCCCGGCTCTCCCCTGTTAACCGTGGAGTTGGGGTGGTCTCACTGGTTGAAAGTTGCGCTGTTTTACAGTTCTGACCCGCAGGCTGATCTTCAGGAGGCGGAGCGACTCGTAAACCAGGTTCTTTCAAACAAGAACCTAAGCCCGCAGGTGGCGAGATTGGCGCACTGGCTCCACGCGTGGCTTCTGACGGTCAAGGGGGACCATGATAGGGCCGTTGCGGAAATGAACAAAGCCATCGCGGCGGCACCCTATAATGCCTTCACCCTCACGGATGCAGGAAGTATTTTCTTACAAGCCGGTCAACCCGAAAAGGCGCTGGAACTGACCGACGCTGCAGCCGCGCGGGATCCGGGGTTGTCCTGGTTCTTCAACTACGTGCGAGGTTTCATCTTTATCGTGCTTGGTAAGAACGAAGAGGCAGTTGAGGTCCTGAAGACCACGGAATTCGCCGACGCTCCGTTACAACTCGCCATCGCCTATATGCGTCTTGGGCGCCAAGCAGACGCTCGCGCTGCCGTCGAGAAGATGCTCAAGTCTACCCCGGGTGTGACGATCCAGTCGTGGCGGCAGGCCTGGAACTTCCGAGACCCTTCCATTCTCGATCAAGCCGCCGCAGACCTTGCGCGCGCCGGCCTTCCGGGTAGCCCGACTCAATAGCCTAAGGGAATGATGTTCAGCCTTCGACGCCCTACATCGGTTATGCATCTGTCTTATGTCCGCTTTCCACCCCCGTTCAGGCCTTTCCAACTCCCTGAAGGGAAGGACAGCAAGGGGTCACGACGTTCCCTTGACCTCCCATCAGGGATGGCCCGCAAGGGGTTGCCGTCCACCAGAGTGTCAGACCACTAGATGGTGACGAGCATCTTGCCGGCGTTGGCCAGCGGCGTCGTCACGCCCGACAGCATCGTGCGGATATGGGCAACGCTCTGATAGCGACCGTTGACCGAAATACGCGGCAGCGCGTGCAGGAAGCCGGCATGTTCGGCACGCAGCACGCCGTGGCGTGTCGTCACCGCCGAGGCATAGCCGGCATCGCGGGCAAAGCCGACTTCGCGGTCGCCAACGGCGCTGGCATAGCCATAGGGATAGGCGAAATGGCGCGGCGCCTCGCCAAGCTCGGCCTGCAATATGCGCCTGACGTCGTCGACCTCGTGCCGAGCATCGGCTTCGGAAAGCCGCTTCAGATTGCGATGATTGACGGTGTGCGCGCCGATCGTCACCAGCGGATGCCCTGCCATGGCGCGGATCTCGTCCCAGTTCATCAACAGGTTCTGGCGCGCGCCCGACTCGATACCGTTCGACCGCGCCAATTCGCGCAGCACCGCGCGCTGGTCCTCCTCGCGGACCTCCAGCGTCAGATAATCGTGCAGGCGCGCAAAGGCCTGGATTTTCTTGCCCGAGGTCGAGCAGTCGATCGTCACCGGACCGTTCGGTGTCGTCAAAACCAGCCGGTTGCGCGCGCTGACGATGTCCTCGACCACCTCCCACCATAGATCGGCGGCGCCGTTTATCAGCCCCGGCGCGACATAGATGGTGATCGGCGCGCCGTGCTTTTCCAGCACCGGCAGCGCCTCGGTCATGTTGTCGCGATAGGCGTCGTCGGCGGTGATCGCCGCGAACTGGCCACCCTTGCCGCCGGCCTTGATGCGCTTGATCGCCTCGTCCAGGGTGACGAATGCATAGCCGTGCGCCTTCATGTCGGCGATGACAGCGTCGAGGAACTCAGGCGCGATGTTGAGATGCCGGTTGACGCTATCAGGCTTTTCCGGCGTGGCGGTTACCCGATGCAGCATCAGGATGGCGCCGATGCCGCCGACGAACGGCTTGGCCAGCGGGGCAAGACCGGTATAGCGCACGACGTTGAGCGCCAGCTTCCGGATTGCCTCACCCCCGTCGATCATTCATTCACCTTTTGCGCCTAGGCTCATCCAAGCACGAAATGCGCCTATGCGCGCCCCAATCGCGGTGAATACGCCCTAAAGGATTGAGGTATGGTTGACGCCATCGCGTCATTTGACGGCAATCGGCTCGAGGCCATGCAGGCGGCGCCGCGCGCGGTGCCTGCGGATCATGCCGGCCTGTCGGTGTCGGTCGCCGACGGTGCGGCACTTGCGGCCTATGCCGAGTTCTGCGGTTCGGCGCTGTTCGCGCCGGCGCAGAGCCCGGCCTGGATCCTGAACTGGGCCAGACATGCCGAAGCGGACACCGTCTTGGCGACGCTGAGCGCTGACGGCCGGCCGGTTTTTTTGTTGGCGCTGGAAGTCACCAGCCGCGGTCCGTTACGCGTCGCCCGTTTCATGGGCGGCCGCCATGCCAACGGCAATTTCGCCGCCGCCGACCCGTCCTGGCTGACCAGGGCGGATGGCGCGGCGATCCGCTCGATGCTGGCGGCGATCGCCAGGGCGCGGCCGGACATCGACCTCGTCTCGCTGGAACGGCTGCTGCCCGATCTCGACCGCGTTGCCAATCCGCTTCTGTCCCTCCCGCATTTTCCCAGCCCCAACCTGTCGCTGGCCGTCGACCTGGCGGGAGGTTTTGATGCCCTGCTCTCCCGCGCCAGCGGCAAGCGCAGGCGCAAGAGGCACCGCTCGCAGGCGCGCAAGTTTGGGGCCGTCGGCAGCCACCGCCGCATCGAGGCCCGGACGGCGGACGAGGTGAACAGGCTGCTCGATGCGTTTTTCGAGATGAAGGAGTTCCGCTTTCGCAAGATGGGCATCGCCAACGTCTTCGGCGAGCCACAGGTTCGTGCTTTCTTCCGCGCCTTGTTCGTCGAAGCGCTCTCCGACGACACGCCGTCCTTCGTGCTGCATGGGCTCGAAGTCGCCGGCAAGCTTCGCGCCGTCACCGGATCGAGCCGCTCGGGAAAACGCCTGATCTGCGAATTCGGAGCGATCGCCGACGACGACCTCGCCCATGCCAGCCCCGGCGACTTCCTGTTCTTCGACAATATCGAGGAAGCCTGCGAGAAGGGGTTCGATGTCTACGATTTCTCGGTCGGCGACGAACCCTACAAGCGGCTGTGGTGCGATATCGAAACCCGGCATTTCGAGGTCCTGGTTCCGCTGACGACAAAAGGCCGCGCGCTGGTGTTTGTCCTGCGGCAGGGCGCACGCCTGAAAGCCTTCGTCAAGAACAGCCCGACGATCTGGAAGCTGACCAAGATGCTGCGCCGCAAGACGGCCGGACAGGCTGTGCCAGCAGAGGACGACAGCTGAACGCTGAGCCGGCGATGCAGCTGGCACCACTTGAGATTAACTGTCGATGTCGGCGCCGCCCCTCATCTGCCTGCCGGCATCTTCTCCCCGTGAACGGGGAGAAGGGGCTGGCCCCACCCTCGGCGCGTTTTTTGCAGCGCCGGATATTGGCGAAATCCTTTGCGCAGGCGCCCTTCTCCCCGTCCCTATACGGGGAGAAGATGCCGGCAGGCAGATGAGGGGCGGCGCCAACCTGCGCGAATGCCTCACAAGGGGAGAAGGCAAGAGCGCGCTATTGCCGCCACTGCTGCAAACTCTGGTCGACAACGTTCAAGAGAATTATCGAACTGTCTCAGGCGGCGGAGCGCCGTCCGGGTAGCGGCGTCCCTGGCGTCTGATGGCCGACCGGCGTCACCAGCGTCAGGTCGGGATAGCCGCTCTCGATCAGCTCGACCGCGGCCTGCGCCACCTCGTCGTTCGGCTCCAGCAGCGACAGGAAGACTTCTGTGCCCTCGCCGACAAGGCGGCTGATGCCTTGCGCGTCGGTGGGTCCGCATTCGACCACGACCAGATCGTAGGCGGTGGTCAGCGACTGCATGATGATCGGCAGCCGGTCGGCGGCGCGCATGGCGCGAACCGGATCGGCGTTGCCGACGGGAATGACGTGGCAGTCCGAATAGAGATCGGCATGGATCACGTCGCTGAACTGCGCTTCGGAGGCGAGCAGATCGGTGATGCCCGGGAAAAGCCTGCTGTCCAGCGTCGGCCGCGAAGCGGCGCCCGAAGCGGTGAGATCGAGCAGGAGCACGCGCAGGCCTGTGTCGGAAACCTCACGCGCCACCAGCACCGCCGAGGCGGCCGCCTCGTCGCCTTCCGGCGACACGAATATGGCGCGTGCCGCACCGCTTGTGATCAGTTTCTCCACCGCCTTGTCGATTTCGACCTCGCCAAGGCTGCGGCGCGCCGGCCCGACGTCGTCACCAGTTGCCGGGCCAGTTGCTGGCGCCGCGGCAGCCGCTTGCGGCTCTGCCTGGACTTCCGCCGTCCGGTCCCCAAGGTCTTCGATATCGGCCGGTTCCTGATTGGGTGGCTCGTGATCGGGCGGTTCGTGATCGGACGGTTCGTGATTGGGCGGTTCGTGGGCAACCGGCATCGCGACCTGTTCGATCCGCTCGAAGCGGGCGCCGGCGGCCGGCCGCATGGCGCGACCCGAAAACAGCTCTTGCAGAAGCGTCACGATCGCCATGACCAGCAGCGAGCCGACGAAGGCCGCACCGATGATCGGCAGGATTTTTGGATAATAGGGTTGGGACGGCGCCACCGCGCGGGAAAAGACACGGGCGTCGACCGGCGGATAGTTGCTGTCCTTGCGCGAGGACGCCTCACGATAACGGGTGAGATAGGTTTCGAGCAGCTGGCGCTGGGCGGTCGCTTCGCGCTGCAGCGCGTCCAGTTCGACCTGCTGGTCGCCGGCGCGCGCCGATGCGGCCTTCAGCGTGTTGACGTCGGCGACAAGCTGGTTTTCGCGGGCCTGGGCGGTCTGCGCCTGCGTCATCAGCCCTGTCATGATCTTTTCCGCCTCGTTGCGGATCTGGCGGTCGAGATCGGCAAGCTGCGACCTCAGCGCCCGGATTCGCGGATGATTGTCGAGCAAGGAGGTGGAAAGGTCGGCGATGTTGGTCTTGAGCTCGACCTGCCGCTCGCGCAGCCGCTGGATCAGTCCGGACGACAGCACCTCCGGTACCGCATCCAGCGAGCCGCCATTCTGCAGCGCCCTGCGCACGCTGTCGGCAGTCGCTGCCGCCGAGGCGCGATTGGCCCGCACCCGCGACAATTCGCTGGACAGTTCGGAAAGCTGTTGCGTGGCGAGCACTGAATTGTTGCCGCCCATCAGAAGATCGGACTGGGCGCGGTAGCTTGCCACCTTGGCCTCGGCATCCTTCACCCGCTTCGACAGGTCGGCGATCTCCGGCGCAAGCCAGTCGGTTGCGGCGGAATTCGATTCGATATTGGCATTGCCCTGGACGGAGATGTAGGCGTCGGCGATGGCGTTCGGGATTGCGGCGGCGAGCCGAGGATCTTCCGAGGAGAATTCGATGACGATAACGCGGGATTTTTCAATGCGATAGACGTTGAGCTTCTCACGCATCCTCGTCAGCACGCGTTCTTCCGGCGGAATCTCGTTGGGGTCGCTTTTCAGGCCGGCGACGACAAGCAGACGGCTCAACGCCGGCATATCCGCCGTCTCGTCGAACTCGGGCAGCCGCGACAAATCAAGCTTCTGCGCCACCTGCTTGAGGATGTCGGTCGAAGAAATGACCTCGACCTGGCTGGTCACGCCTTCCTCGTCGAGTATAGGCTTGTCGTTGTCATTGGTGCCGTCGGGGCGCGTGTAGACCGATTCGCGCGTTTCGATCAAAAGCCGGGTTTCGGCCCGGTAATGCGGCGTGGCGAGCCAGGTGAGCGCGAACGCCAGGCCGGTTACGACAAGCGCGACGACAAGAATGCGCAGCCAATTCCTCGCAAGGCTGGCGAAGAGCTGCCTGAGATCGACGTCGATATCTGCGGCCGCGGATTGAACGGACATGCATCCTGCTCCGGTATTTTAGTCAGTATACACCGTAAACAAATATGGTAACTCAGCCGTTAATATTGCGGTAAGCAACCTGTCAGGTTTTACGCGCACGCGGCAGCTAAACGCACCGGAACCGGCCGCCTGTTGTCGGTTGCCGTCGCTTCGGCCGCCCGCCTTTACCGGCCATTAACCCTAACCGGACGATAACGGGCCTCGATCTCCAGAGTTTGCCGCGGTGCAGCGGCGGCCAGTCGAAGGTACATGTCCGGTCATGAAAAGCACTGCTCCCCTGTTCCGTGCGCTGCTCGCCGTGTCATTGCTTGCCGGTTGCTCCAGCTACCGGCCGGCGCCGGCCGCCTTTCATAAAATGCTCGATCAGCCTTATCGCCTCGGCGCCGGCGACCGGGTCCGCGTCACCGTGTTCGAGCAGGAAGGATTGACCAACGTCTACAGTGTCGACCAATCCGGCTATCTGTCCATCCCGCTGGTCGGCGCCGTGCCGGCGCGCGGCCACACCGCACAGCAACTCGAAGGCGAAATCGCCGATAAATTACGCCAGGGTTATCTCCGTGATCCGGACGTTTCGGTCGAGATCGACCGCTACCGGCCGATTTTCATCATGGGCGAAGTCGGTGCTGCGGGCCAGTACTCCTATGTTCCCGGCCTGACCGTGCAAAAGGCGATTGCCATCGCCGGCGGTTTCAGCCCGCGCGCCAACCAGGGAAGCGTCGACATCACCCGCGACATCAACGGCAAGGTCATGACCGGTCGCGTTGCCACCTCCGACCCGCTTCTGCCCGGCGACACGGTCTATGTTCGCGAACGCCTGTTCTAGACCACGTGGCGGACACACTCAGGATCGTCCACTGCTTTCGCTCACCTGTCGGGGGGATTTTTCGTCACGTGCGCGACCTGACCGAGGCGCAGGTCGCCGCCGGGCATGCCGTCGGCATCGTCTGCGATTCGACGACGGGCGGCGACTTCGAGGAACATCTGTTCGAACAGATGAAGGGCATAATGGCGCTCGGCATCCATCGCACGCCGATGCAGCGGCATGTCGGACCCGGCGACCTCGCCTCGGCCTGGCGCACATTTGGGATCATCAAGGAATTGCGGCCGGACGTGCTCCACGGGCACGGCGCCAAGGGCGGCGCCTATGCCCGCCTGTTCGGCTCATTGTTGCGGGTATCAAGGTTTCGCGTCGCCCGCCTTTATTCGCCGCACGGCGGCTCTCTTCACTATGACGAGACCACCGCCACGGGGAAGCTGTTCTTCGCGCTCGAGCGGTTCATGGCGCGCTTCACCGACTATCTTCTGTTTGTCTCCGACTATGAAAGGCGGACCTATCGCAGGAAGGTCGGCGAACCGCCGATCCCGAACAACCTTGTCTACAATGGACTGAGCGCCGCCGAGTTCGAGCCGGTGCGAACCGAACCGAATGCGGCCGATGCCCTCTATATCGGCATGATGCGCGACCTCAAGGGACCGGACATCTTCATCGATGCGCTGGTTCTTGCCGGAACGCGGCTCGGCCGCCCGGTGAATGCGGTGATGGTCGGCGACGGCGACGACCTGCCGCGCTACCATGCGCAAGTGAAGCGGCTCGGGCTCGAAGGCCATATGCGCTTCCTGCCGCCGATGCCGGCGCGCAAGGCCTTCGAGTTGGCCGAACTGGTTGTCGTGCCCTCGCGCGCGGAAGCCATGCCCTACATCGTGCTGGAGACGCTCGCCGCCGGCAAATCGATGATCGCCACCGGCGTCGGCGGCATCCCGGAAATTCTTGGCGCCGGCTCCCCTGCCCTGATCCGGCCCGATCCGCGCGAGCTTGCCGACAAGATGAGCGCGGCGCTGGCCGACCCCGATGCCTATGGCAGGCTGATGCCCGATACCGCCGACCTCAAGGCGCGATTCGGCGCCGACGTGATGGCCGCCGCGATCGAGACGGCCTATTTCGCGGCGCTCAAGCGCTAACCCGAAATGGGCGCTAACCCCAAAACGGCGCTGACCTCAAAGCTTCTCCAAAACCTATTTGTTGTTTCAAGGGTTTCTTAGCTCTATTTCGCTATTCCCTTGCGTGAAGCTTTGCGGATGCATCATGAGCGACTTCGATCCCAAACGCCGCTTTTCGAAAGACGCGGTGCGCAATTTCAACGGCCCGGCCGCTGACGATAGCCCCGGCGGCATGAACGACGTCGCCCGTCAGGTCGCGTCGCAATACCGGCGCGACACCATGTCGCCGATCATGGTCAGCGGCGTCTTGCGGATGGTCGAATTCGCACTGCTGTTCCTGTCGGGCCTGTGCATCTATTTTTACTATGTCGGCTTCTTCAACCATCTCGCCTGGCAATATCCGCTGGCGATCGCCGCCGCTTCGTCCCTCGCCGTGGTGCTGCTCGACGTCACCGACTGCTACCAGATCGTCTCGTTTATGCGGCCGCTCGCCAATTTCGGCCGTCTGCTGATGGCCTGGGCCGGCACCTTCGCCTTGATGGCGCTGACGGCATTCGCCATGAAAATGTCGCAAGACTATTCGCGCCTGGTTTTCGGCACCTGGTTCGTCGTCGGCTTCATGCTGATCTTCGGCCTGAGACTGCTGATGTCGAAGCTGATCCGGCGCTGGGCGCGCGACGGGCGCATGGAGCGCCGCGCCGTCATCGTCGGCGGCGGCACGGCGGCGGAAGTCCTGATCCGCTCCGTCGAAAAGCAGCCCTACAACGACATCCGCATCTGCGGCATCTTCGACGACCGCGGCGACAAGCGCTCGCCGCCCATCGTCGCCGGCTATCCAAAGCTCGGCACCGTTTCCGAGCTCATCGAGTTCGCCCGCATCGCCCGCATCGACATGCTGATCGTGTCGCTGCCGCTGACCGCCGAATCGCGCGTCCTGCAGCTTTTGAAGAAGCTGTGGGTGCTGCCTGTCGACATCCGGCTCTCGGCGCATTCGAACGCGCTGCGATTCCGGCCGCGCGCCTATTCCTACATCGGCTCGGTGCCGATGCTCGACATCTTCGACAGGCCGATCAACGACTGGGATTCGGTCGCCAAGCGCGCCTTCGACATCGTCTTCTCGATCATCGGCATCATCGTGTTCTCGCCGGTCATGCTGGCGACCGCGATCGCCATCAAACTCGACAGCCAGGGACCGGTGCTGTTCCACCAGAAGCGGCATGGCTTCAACAACGAAATCATCGAGGTCTACAAGTTCCGTTCGATGTACACCGACAAGGCCGACCCGACCGCCAGGCAGACGGTGACCAGGAACGACCCGCGCGTCACCCGCGTCGGCCGCTTCATCCGCAAGACCTCGATCGACGAGTTGCCGCAGTTCTTCAATTCGCTTTTCGGTTCGCTGTCGCTGGTCGGCCCGCGCCCGCACGCCATTGCCGCCCAGTCGCACAACCTTCTCTATAATGAGGTGGTCGACGGCTATTTCGCACGCCACAAGGTCAAGCCCGGCGTCACCGGCTGGGCGCAGATCAATGGCTGGCGCGGCGAGATGGATACCAACGAGAAGATCCGCATGCGGACGGAGTACGACCTCTATTATATCGAGAACTGGTCGCTGCTGTTCGATCTGAGGATCCTGTTCCTGACACCGATCCGGCTGCTCAATACGGAAAATGCCTATTGAGCGCAGTCGCGCATGAACTGTCGCCGGCCGCGGTCAACGCCAAGCTGATCGCGCTGATTGCGTCGGGCGCGGTTTTCCTCGGCGTCTTCCTGTCCGGCTTCGTCATCGCCGAGCCGGCGCCATACGACCTCTATATGGTCGCGCTGATGGCGGTGTGGGCCCTGTTCGGCCTGCGCATATCGCGCGCGGCGGCGCCGCTGCTGGTGCTGCTGGTGGTCATGAACATCGGCGGCATGATCGCGATGACCCAGATGTCGGATATTGCCGGCACCCCGCTCTATCTCGCCGTGTCGCTGTTCTTGGCGTTTACCGCGGTGTTCTTCGCCTCGGTGACATCGGTCCAGCCAAATCTCTACCGGGTGATCTTCCGGGCCTATGTGATGTCGGCGGTGCTGACCTCGCTGCTCGGGATATCAGGCTATTTCCATGCCTTCCCGGGGGCGGAGATCTTCACCAGATACGACCGCGCCACCGGCGCCTTCCAGGATCCGAACGTGTTCGGGCCGTTCCTGGTGCTGCCCGGCATCTACCTGCTCCATCTCCTGCTGACCGGCCCCGTCTCACGCATGCCGTTGCTGGCGATGCCGCTGCTGATCATCACCGCCGGGATTTTCTTCTCGTTCTCGCGCGGCGCCTGGGGCATGTTCGGCGTTTCGGCGATCCTGCTCACCGGCGCCCTGTTCCTGCAGAGCGCCAGCGGAAAATTCCGGCTGCGTGTCGTCGTCATGACCATCGCCGCCATTTCGCTGCTGGTCATCGCGATGCTCGTCATCCTGCAGCTGCCGGGCGTCTCGGAAATGTTCTCCAGCCGCGCCCAGCTGGAACAAAGCTACGACACCGCCCGCCTCGGCCGTTTCGCCCGCTATATCTTCGGTTTCCAGATGGCGCTGGAGCATCCGCTCGGCATCGGCCCGCTCGTCTTCGGCACGATTTTCGGCGAAGACACACACAACATCTGGCTGAAAATGCTGATGGACTATGGCTGGCTCGGCTTCGTCTCGTTCCTGACGCTGACCTGCTGGACGATGGCAGCCGGCTTCCGCATTCTCCTGCGTGACAGGCCGTGGCAGCCCTACCTTCTGTGCGCCTATGTCGCCTTCATTGGCAATATCGCGCTGGGCACCTTCATCGACATCGATCACTGGCGCCACGTCTATCTGCTGCTCGGGCTGATCTGGGGCGCGATCGCTCTCGAACACCGCCATCAGCGGCAGTTGCGGCCGGCGGCGCTGTGTTCGCCGGCGGCTGGAGCATGATGGATTTTCTGGGGCAAGTCTAAGTCTTGAAAATGGTCGGAGTCCAGCACGTGGGCGTAGCGAGTGGTGGTCTTACCCATTGCCGTCGAACATGGCGGGAACTCGCTGCAGGGCTGGTGATGGGCATAGGCATAGCCGTCGGCATGGCGCTGGCCGGATGAACTTAGGCGAGCGTTGCGCAATCTAACGTATAGGCGGCAACGCCATCACTACGACCGCGGCAACGGCCGTATCCGGGGGCGTTGATCGTCATCTAAGCAACCCACCAACGATGGCTGAACACAGCAAAAACACGAGCGTGGCACACGCGATGAACATACCTCTTCGCGTTCGCCACCTTGGCGGCTCAGCCGGCACAAGCCTGAACCGCTGGGCATGCTCCGTTGCGATTTTCAGTAGGGCTGCAGCCGTTTCGCGCGGCGTCCACCCCTTCGCTTCCGAGGCAGTCACCAAGGCTGCAAATGCGGCTTCCAAGGCGACTTCACAGTTGACGTCCCGATCTGGGCTACCCTTTGGCAATATGGGTGGTTGCACGGCTTGGGACATGCACACAAAGCGGCTCGCGGATGAAAGGTTCCCGCGTTTCGAGCCCTTCACTTTCGAAGGTCCGCTTCCAGGTGCGGTGCCGCTCTCGCTGCTGGCTTTTGTCGTCGGGAATGAACGTGAAGAACACCGGGCGGCGGTCGCTGCCTTCGGCCTTGCATTTTGAGCAGCCAAACAGCCCGACCAGATCCTGATGCATCGATCCGCGATTGATCCGAGCCTGTCGATCAGCGCTTGGCAGCCGATCGTCGGCCCGTTCACGGCGCGATTCGGGCGACATGGCCCCAGATTGGCACGGCCCAGAAAAGGAAAGGGCCCAGAAAGGCCCAATTTCTCGTTTTCGCGGCTCAGCTAGTTTCCCCGGATTTCAAATAAGCCTTAGGGTTCTAAGGGCTTATTTGGTCGGAGTGGCCGGATTCGAACCGACGACCCCTTGACCCCCAGTCAAGTGCGCTACCGGGCTGCGCTACACTCCGGACCGGTCGCGATGTATCGTGATAACCCGGTTCGGGTCAACCGAATTCGGCGGCCATCACGCCGATGCCCGGCATGGTGGATTTGAAGTTCCTGCTCTGGTGGATGTCGTCAGCATTCAGGAACTTCAAATCCAGAACACACCTCGCTTGTTGGCTTGATCCTCTGGCGTCGCTGCTATGAGACGGGTCTTGGATTTTCCACGGATTGTGTCAGCGCGGCCGTATCGATCAGCGCGCTTTCCGGAAGCCGGAGCGCAGAGGCTATTCGCCTGAGCTTCGACAAATCGGCATTCCTGCCGTTCTCGATGTCGGCGATCTCATCGACCGACAGTCCGCACGTCAGGGACAGCTCTTCCATGCTGTATCCCCTGGTTTCTCGGATGGCCTTAAGGGCGCTGTGGTCGGGCGCAGCTTCGGTCGCCGACAGTTCGGAAAAAGCTTCGCTTGTTGCTATTTGGGGCATTTGGCAACTCCGTGGATTTAAAGAGTTTGATCAAATCAAGAAAGCTGCCTGAGACGGCGCAGAGAATGCCCTCTCGATGGTGATTTGCCAAGCGCCAAAAACGCCGTCACGGCATCGTGATTCCGATCGGCGCAGCCCGGCACGGCCTCGGCGGCACCGGCACGGGACCGTCATCTCGATCCGGGTCTTTGACTGGCCGATCGCCGAATTGTTCGACGGTTCTGAGCCGCTCCCTTGTCAAGCGGCTGTAGGATCGAATCTCAGCAGCGGGAGCCGGAGCACGCAGAACGCGTCAGGGGCTGCGAATTTTCTTGAACCGACGCGTGAACCTTTTCTCTCCGGGCCGCACCAACACGACATGGACGCCACAAAGGCGGTCCCAACCGGAAGGACGCCCCGACGGCGATCCTCGATCAAGAGAAGGAAATGCTCAAATGACCAACATCTCGAACTTCAAGCGCCTGTCGCTCGCCGCTGCCATCGTCGTCTCGGCCTTCGCCTCGATTTCACTGCCGGGCCCGGCCTTCGCCAACGGCACGCATCCGAGCGGCGGCGGCGCGGTTTGCAAGGGCGCGGGTCACTGCCTGGTGCTGCAGCTCGACTGCAAGGGTACTTATACGGACGCCACCGACTCCAACGGCACCGTCTACGGCAGATGCAGCCAGACCGCGCAGGTGAGCCCGAAGAACAAGCTCAAGCTCGCGCGCTGATCGACCTTTTGGTCAACGAAAATGGCGGCCGTCCACGCCGCCATTTTCTTGTCTCAACGTGCCGATCCCGATCTCGTTCGCGACGTTTTCTGCTGGCGGCTGAGGAACAGGCTGGCGACGAGCCCGACCACAACCAGACCGACTGCGGCCGCTGTCGCGGGATGATCGCGGGCTGTCTTCTCTATCACCCTGCCATGCCTCCTGATCGCAGGCAGAGCGTCACTGAAACGCTCGGCGAGGTCCGAGTAATAGTCCGACGCGGTGTCACGCCCGTCCTCGTAATAGGCGCTGCCGCGCCTGGAAACGGCTTTCCTCAGCGCCGCCAGTTCCCTGGAGAGAGCCGCGACCTGTTTTTCAAGATCGATGTCGGAGAGGGTCGAAAATGATACCATGACAGGCTTCCTTCTTTTGCGAAGGAACGCACGATCG
Source organism: Mesorhizobium sp. WSM4816 (assembly GCF_055811535.1). Taxonomy (NCBI): domain Bacteria; kingdom Pseudomonadati; phylum Pseudomonadota; class Alphaproteobacteria; order Hyphomicrobiales; family Phyllobacteriaceae; genus Mesorhizobium; species Mesorhizobium sp. WSM4816. The sequence continues at coordinate 47,476 of NZ_JBVVQR010000040.1, forward strand.
CAAAACCGGTTCCGGTTTTTGCCGCGACCGATCGGGGCCCAGAGCGCGTCGCGTCAGAAGCGATTCATGCGACCCGCGTGACGTTCTATGCAGTCGCTATCCCGGGGCCATGCGCTAGCGCACCTGATCGAGCAGGCGCTTGCATTCCAGAAGGTCGAACAGCGCCTCCTGCAGCAAAGCGCGATTGTCGCGCGAGAGTTTCGACGTGCCCGGCTGCACCGGGCCTTCGTCGTCGGTCTTGCCCAGGCCGAAGAAGCGCCGGCTGGGTTTCACCTTGGGCTCGCCGACCAGCATCTCGTCATCGGCGCCGCGCGGCTGGGCCGCCGGCGTCAACGGCACCGCATCGGCCTGCCGGCGCTGCGAGATCGCCTCGACGGCCGCCATGTCGCCATTGCCGATGGCGACCAGGAAATGATTGCCGTTCTCGCGCAACAGCTTCTGCACACCCTTGATCGTGTATCCCTGATCGTAGAGCATGTGGCGGATGCCCTTGATCAGTTCGACATCCTGCGGCCGGTAGTAGCGGCGGCCACCGCCGCGCTTCATCGGCTTGATCTGGTTGAAGCGCGTTTCCCAAAAACGCAGCACATGCTGCGGCAGGTCGAGATCTTCTGCGACCTCGCTGATGGTGCGGAAAGCGTCGGGGCTCTTGTCCATGGGCGAAATCCTCACGCTGGAGCATGGTCCCGAAAAGTGGGAAACGGTTTTCGGCCAGGATCATGCTCAACAAAGAGTCATTCCGATCCGGCTTGTCCTGCCGAATCGAGCCTTATTTCAGCGGTTTATGAAACAATATTCAAGCCCGGCGTCAAAGCAGGCGACCGTTTTCAACCGGGTTTGAGGCGCAGGCGCTATTTGCTGCCCTTGGCCTTGCTGATCTGGTGCGCGCGCAGGATGCGGTTCTTCAGCACATTCGACGATTTGAAGGTCATCACGCGGCGCGGCAGGATCGGCACTTCCTCGCCGGTTTTGGGGTTGCGCCCGATGCGCTCGTTCTTGGAGCGGACATGGAAGGTTGCGAACGACGACAATTTCACCGTCTCGCCGCGAACGATCGCCTCGCAGATCTCGTCCAGAACCGCTTCTACGAGCTCGGCCGATTCAGTACGCGACAGGCCAACCTTGCGATAAACGGCTTCAGCAAGATCGGCGCGCGTAAGTGTCTTTCCCCCCATGCGAACCGTCCCCATCAGCTCAAAAAACATAACTCTATATAAGCAAAGATAGAGCCTAAGTAATTGATCCGGCAAGGTCAAGGACCGAACCGGTCCGTTCGGCACTTACCAGCGAACCAGGACCGCGCCCCAGGTGAAGCCGCCGCCCATCGCCTCGATCAGCACCAGATCACCCTTCTTGATGCGGCCGTCGGCGACCGCCACCGACAGCGCCAGAGGCACCGAAGCAGCCGAGGTGTTACCGTGCAAATCGACGGTAACCACCACCTTTTGTTCCGCTATCCCGAGCTTCCTGGCGGAAGCGTCGATAATCCGCTTGTTGGCCTGATGCGGCACGAACCAGTCGAGATCTTCAGCGGTGATCCCGGCAGCTGAGAACGTCGCCTCGATGACGTCGGTGATCATGCCGACCGCGTGCTTGAACACTTCGCGACCTTCCATCCTGAGATGGCCCACCGTTCCGGTGGTCGACGCTCCACCGTCGACGAACAGCTTGTCCTTGTGAGCCCCGTCGGAGCGCAGGCTGGCAGCCAGCACGCCGTGGTCGGCAATGCCGCCCGCCCCCTCGCCTGCTTCCAGCACCATCGCGCCGGCGCCGTCGCCAAACAGCACGCAGGTCGAGCGATCGCTCCAGTCGAGGATGCGCGAAAAGGTTTCGGAGCCGATCACCAGCACGCGTTTGGCGAGGCCGCCGCGGATATAGAGGTCGGCCGTCGTCACCGCGTAGACGAAGCCCGAGCACACCGCCTGCATGTCGAAGGCGAAGCCGTGATGCATGCCGAGCCGGTTCTGGATGTCGACGGCGGTCGCCGGAAAGGTGTTGTTGGGAGTCGAGGTCGCCAGCACGATCAGGTCGATATCGGCCGGCGTCAGGCCGGCATTGTCGAGGGCTGCGCGCGCCGCCGCCTCGCCGAGCGAAGCCGTCGTCTCGTCGTCGGCCGCGATATGGCGCTGGCGGATGCCGGTGCGCTGGGCAATCCATGCGTCTGACGTCTCGACCATGCCTTCGAAATCGGCATTCTTCATGATGCGGCGGGGCAGCGCGGAGCCTGTGCCGCGCACGACTGATCTGATCAAGGCTCTTTCCTATTCCTCTGCGTCGGCAACGACGTCGGATTTCCTGGATGTCTGGGCATGCGGATTGCGCGCATGGAACAGATCAAGATCGGCTTCGATGCGATCGAGCAGATTGTTGCGCACCATGTCGTAGCCAAGCTCGATCGCCGCCGCGAAGCCGTCCGAATCGGCGCCGCCATGGCTTTTCACCACGACGCCGTTCAGACCCAGGAAAACCCCGCCGTTGGAGCGGCCGACATCCATCTTTTCGCGCAGGCGATCGAAGGCGCCCTTGGCGAATACATAGCCGATCCTGGCCATCAGCGTGCGGTCCATCGCGGCGCGCAGGTAACCGGCGATCTGCCGTACCGTGCCTTCCGCCGTTTTCAGCGCGATGTTGCCGGCAAATCCTTCGGTGACGACCACGTCGACCGTGCCCTTGCCGATGTCGTCGCCCTCGACGAAACCATGGTAGTTCATCGAGGCCATGTTGGCCTCGCGCAACATGCGGCCCGCCTCCTTGACCTCTTCCTGGCCCTTGATCTCCTCGACGCCGACATTGAGCAGACCGACGCTCGGCCGTTCGATGCCGAAAACCGAGCGCGCCATGCCAGTGCCCAGAATGGCAAAATCAACCAGTTGATGCGCATCCGCGCCGATGGTGGCGCCGACGTCCAGCACCACGCTTTCGCCCCGCAATGTCGGCCACAGCGCCGCGATCGCCGGACGGTCGATGGTCGCCATGGTGCGGAGGCAGAATCGCGACATCGCCATCAGCGCGCCGGTGTTGCCGGCCGAGATGCAGGCGTCGGCAGTGCCTGCCTTGACCGCCTCGACCGCTTTCCACATCGACGACTTCCAGCGGCCATGGCGCAGCGCCTGGCTCGGCTTGTCGTCCATCCGGACTGCTATCTCGCAGTGGACGAACTCGCTAACTTCCGCCAGCTTGGGCAGCTTTGCGAGTTCGGGGCGCACTGCCTCCTCGCGACCATAGATGACGAAGCGGATGTCGGGACGCCGGGTCGCGACCGTCATGAGCGCCGGGATGACCACGCTTGGTCCGTGATCGCCGCCCATGGCATCGATGGAAATCCTGATCACGCGGTGTTCATCTCACAGTTTGCTTGAGCGAGCGCCTGGCGCTGGCAACGGGTTTGGGGCTCGCGAAGGTTCGGCGAAAATAGCGTTTTTGGGCTGCCGCACAACCGGCTTTCTCCGATTGGGTCGGGTTTTCAGGATTTCCCCAGCAGGGAACGCAGCTTTTGCTGAAATTCGCTTTCCGCAGTCCCGGCATCGTCGGCAGCCTCCATCGAAACGCCTTGCTTGCGCGGATAGGGATCGATCGCTAGTCCAAAGAACTGTTCGGCGAGGGCCCCGACATCGATTGAATTGCCGGAAAATGTTTCCGGGCTGTCCGACCCTTCGGCATCGAGCATTATCTCGCCACCGCCCTCGAAACCCTGCCGCCCGAGCTTCGACTGCTCCGGCAGGAACAGTGCGTCGACCGCCTCGTCGATATGCGCCTCGATCGGGTCCAGGGTGACGATGCAGGCCTGGGTGATATCGGCCTCGACGCGGCCGCTGACCTTGACGCCGTTGCGCTTCCATGGCGCCACCAGCAGTTCGGCGCGATAGTTCTCGACCGACAGCAACTCGTGCTCGCCTGCCAGCGCGGCGCGCTGCGCGGCGTTGGCCTCGATCAGCACCGGCAGTCCCTTTTGCGGCAGCCGGGCGACGTTGGCCACGAAGGACACGGGGCTCTGGCGATCGGGGCTCTGGGAATCGGCGTGTTTCATATTTTCCTTTAAATAGGCTTGTTTTCTTAAATAGGTTTGGCCGCGGGGAATGCCACAGTGCCGGAAACAATCGATTCGGTCGGCTGTTCCGCGAGTCGCCTGGAGACATCGGCGACGTAGCCGGCCAGATGCGTCGCCTGCGGCCAGGTGCCGGCATCGGGCCTGACATTGCGGGCAAGCGCCGCGACGAGTGCGTCATGGTCGTTTCGTTCCAGCGCATCGTCATAGGCGGCGGTGCGGCCATAAAACATCTTCGCCAGTTTCTTCATGCGCTTCGGCACGCCGACGTCGCCGATGCCGAGTTCGCGCAGCGAATGCTCGACATCCATGAAGAACTCGTCGATCAGCACCTGCGCGACCTCCCCGGCAACACCACCCTCGCCGCGCAGCCGGTGCTGGAACAGGAACATGTGCAGCGACAGCATCTCGAAGCGGCCAAGCGGCGTGTCCGGGACATCCCACTCGGAATAAAACACGGTTTGCCGCGCCGCTGCCACGATTTGTGCGTAAAGCGCCTCGGTGATAGCGCGGTTGGCGTGACGTTCGCGACCAAAAAGGCGCTGGAACATTGAGGGTGGTCTCCCGGGGACCGTTTGTTGAATTGGCCTTGTTGCATCGGCGAGCAAGCTGGTTTACCGGTTTTGCGGCCCAGCGCAAGTTGCGGCCAGCTAATGGAGTTGTAGTTGCGCGCGCTGAAAATCAAGTCGACTTTTCTGCCCAGGTCCGCTTTTCCGAGATCCGCCGGCGCGATCTCGCTGCTGGTGGCAGCTTCGGCGCTTTGCGGCTGCAACTCGTCGAAGATGATCGGTGATCTCAATCCGAGCGAGACGCTGACGCAGGGCTACGTCATCGACCAGCAGGCGATCGACCTGGTGCCGGTCGGCTCGAGCCGCGAACAGGTGCTTCTGGCGCTCGGCACCCCGTCGACCAAGGCGACTTTCGACAACGAGGCCTTCTACTACATCTCACAGACGCGCAAGCGTTACGTCGCCTTCGACAAGCCGAGGCTGGTCGACCAGAAGGTGCTGGCAGTCTATTTCGGCGAGGACGGGCGCGTTACCCAGATCGCCAATTACGGCCTGAAGGACGGCAAGGTGTTCGACTTCATCTCGCGGACCACGCCGACCGGCGGCAAGGACCAGAGCTTCCTCAGCCAGATCATGGGTGGCGCCAGCAAGCTGGCGCCCGGCCTCCCCGGCGGCGGCGCCTCGCCCGACACCTGATCCTCCTTTTCTTTTGCTTCCCTTCTTTTGCTTCGGGGGGGAAGCAGCAACATCTCAGGCGACCGAAAACCCGCGGGAGCGATCCCGCGGGTTTTTGTTTTCCTCAGACCATTTCAACGCGAGCTTGGACCCGTCACCGGCGCCAATGCCCTGACGCTGGACGTCCAAAATAGACGAACCCGCGGGATCGCTCCCGCGGGTTCGGTTCTGAATTTCGGGCCTAGAGCGCGATGATTTTAGGTTGGGACATAGCCGGCCTCGGTGAAGTAGTTGGCGCATTCCTTTGATGTGACGGTG
>NZ_JBVVQR010000041.1:0-52117 GCF_055811535.1 Mesorhizobium sp. WSM4816
AAGATGCTGCATCTCAAGGGCATCTATGGCCGCGAGATGTTCGAGACCTGGTACAAGATGATCGCGCTGGTGCAGGGGCCGCTCGACGTCACTGGGTTGATCACCCACCGCATCGGCGTGGACGACTATATTTCCGGCTTCGAGGCGATGAAGAGCGGCAATTCCGGCAAGGTGGTGATGGATTGGTAGCGCCAGCCCATTTGTCTTCACGTTGGGGGCCGAGATGGCGGAAAACGAGCACGGACGTATCATTGCTTCGCAGGCAAAGATCGCATTGCAACCCGCTGGATTCCGGCGGAAGGGTCAGTCGCGAACATGGATCGCCGATCGTGGCTTCTGGCTAAGTGTTGTCGAGTTCCAACCCAGCTCATGGTCAAAAGGCTCTTATCTGAATTTAGCGGTTCACTGGCTTTGGGGTTCACTGCCGAGCACATTGACCTTCGATCGCGTTGAGCGCGTTGGCTCGTTTGCCAAGTTTGAAAGTCCTGAGCAGTTTGCCCCCTTGGCAAGTCAAATGGCCAGGACGGCAGCCGAAATTGACCAGATTTATCGATCGACGTTCCCTTCTGTAGCTGCAACTGCCACGGTCCTGGTGAACGAAATGAAATTGGGCGACCATGGCGTGTGGGCTCCTTTCCATGCCGGTGTTGCGGCGGCTTTGGCTGGGGATCAAGGCACGGCAAGACTGATGCTGGGGAGCGTACGGGAGCCTGCTGCTTCGCGAGCGCACGAGGTCTTGGCTCACGTCGATGAGCCGGTTGCGTTTCGACGTCAAATAAGGCGCATGATTGAGACCGAACGCACTTACTTCGGGTTGGGCGCACTACCGACCACTATAGCTATCTAACCGTTGCCCAAGGCGAAGTTTATTTCGAGTGCATTCAGTCCGTTCGTGATTGCTGCGCGCTCGCTGGCATTCAGCCTTCCCAGCAAGTCCCGTTCGAATGCCTTTGCCAACGGCACCATTTCGCGATAGGCGGCAAGGCCCGCTCCGGTCAGCGTCAGATGCTCGATGCGGCGGTCTTTTTCATCCGGTTTGCGCGTCAGCCACCGCCGCCGTTCGAGTTCGGCGACGGCGCGCGAAACCTTGGTCTTGTGCATGGCCGACTGTTCGCCGAGAGCTGTTGCCGTCATCGTGCCGTGCTGGCCGAGACCGGCCAGCGTGCGCCATTCCGGGCGCGTCAGGCCATGGCGGTCCTTGTAAACCCTGGAGAATTCGCGGCTGACGGCATCGGCGAGCCGGTAGAGCCGGTAGGGCAGGAAGCTTTCGAGTTCGAGGGTGTCAGCCTCCATGGTCTGCTCCATCACGATTGATAGTTACATTTTCGATGGTTACAAATGAAACCAATTTGGTCAATCCAGGGAGGATGCCATGGCCTTTTCCTACATGCCGGGGTTCGGCAACGACTTCGAAACCGAGACTTTGCCCGGTTCGCTGCCGCAAGGGCGGAATTCGCCGCAGCGGCCGGCCTACGGCCTTTATGCCGAGCAGCTTTCGGGCTCGCCCTTCACCGCGCCGCGCGGCACCAACGAGCGTTCCTGGCTCTACCGCATCAGGCCGAGCGTCAGGCACACCGGCCGCTTCAAGGCGGCGGATTATCCGCTGTGGAAAAGCGCGCCGAATGTCGGCGATCACGAACTTGCGCTTGGCCAGTACCGCTGGAACCCGGTGCCGATGCCGAAGGAACCGACCGACTTCATTGCCGGCATGCGCTCGATCACCACCGCCGGCGACGTGCTCGGCCAGACCGGCATGGCCGCCCATGTCTATGTCGCCAACCGTTCGATGGCCGACGACCATTTCTTCAACGCCGACGGCGAGTTGCTTATCGTGCCGCAAGTGGGGGCGCTGCGCTTCGTCACCGAGATGGGCGTCATCGAATTGCGACCGGGCGAGATCGCCGTGCTGCCGCGCGGCCTAGTGTTCAAGGTCGAACTGGTCGATGAAACAGTGCGCGGCTATGTCTGCGAGAACTACGGCGCCAAGCTGACGTTGCCGGATCGTGGCCCGATCGGCGCCAATTGCCTGGCCAATCCGCGCGATTTCAAGACGCCTTGCGCCTGGTTCGAGGACAAGGAAACGCCGTGCCGGCTGATCGTGAAATGGTGCGGCCAGTTCCATGTCACCGAACTCGATCATTCGCCGCTGGATGTGGTGGCGTGGCACGGCAACTACTCGCCCTACAAATATGATCTTGCAACGTTTTCGCCGGTCGGCGCGATCCTGTTCGACCATCCCGATCCGTCGATCTTCACGGTGCTGACCGCGCCGAGCGGCGAAGAGGGCACCGCCAACATCGACTTCGTCATCTTCCCGCCGCGCTGGCTGGTGGCCGAAAACACGTTTCGCCCGCCCTGGTATCACCGCAACATCATGAGCGAGTTCATGGGCTTGATCCACGGCCAGTATGACGCCAAGGAAGAGGGCTTCGTTCCCGGCGGCATCAGCCTGCACAATCTGATGCTGGCCCACGGGCCTGACGCAACAGGTTTTGAAAAAGCCTTCCACGCGGATCTGAAACCGGTCAAGCTCGACAACACCATGGCCTTCATGTTCGAGACGCGATTCCCACAGATGCTGACCCGCTACGCCGCCGAGGTTGAAACCCGGCAGGACAATTACATCGACTGCTGGGCCGATCTGAAGAAGCGCTTCAACGGCACGCCCGAGGGCGACTGGTCTTGAGCGCTGATCCAATGCGGGATCGGCTGGTGCTGCTGGGCTCGAAGGGCGGCCCGGCGCTCCGGCCGGGCGGTCCGTGGCCGAGTTCGTCGCTGCTGAAATTCGGCGGACGTACCATCGTCGTGGATTGCGCGCTTGGCGTGACGCACGGGCTGGCCGAGACCGGCATCAGCCTAAAGTCGCTCGACCTGGTCTTCATCACGCATCTGCATTCCGACCATGTGCTGGAACTCGGTCCGCTGATCCACACCGCCTGGACGGCGGGTCTGGCGACACCGGTCACCGTGTTCGGCCCGCCCGGCACCGGCCATTACTGGCAGCGCTTTTGCCAAGCGATGGAATTCGACATCGAGATACGCATAGTCGACGAAGGCCGGCCTGATATCGCAGATTTGGTTTCGATCATCGAGTTCGGCGAAGGCCGGGTGATGGAGGAGCGCGGCCTGAAGGTTTTGGCGCTACGCGTCGACCATCCGCCGGTGAACGACTGCTTTGCGCTTCGCTTCGAGCATGCCGGACAGAGCGTGGTGTTTTCCGCCGATACGGCGTTCTTTCCGCCATTGGCGGATTTCGCCAAAGGCGCCGACATTCTCGTCCATGAAGCCATGCTGGAAGACGGCATCGAGCGGCTCGTCGCGAAAACCGGCAATGGCGCGCGGCTGAGGGAGCATCTGCTCGCCAGCCATAGTTTTGCTGAGGAGGCGGGGCGCATCGCCAGTGACGCAGGAGCCAAGAGACTGGTGCTCAACCACCTCATCCCGGCCGATGATCCCGAGATCGGCGAGGCCGACTGGATCGCCGCCGTCAGGAAAACATGGGCCGGAGACTTGACGATTGCCCACGACGGCCTTGTTGTGGGACTGGAGCATGATCCCGAACCGAAGGACCGCGTTAGCGAAAAGTGAGAACCGGTTTTCGGAAGAGATCATACAAAATTCAAAGCGGCACCAAAGCCGCATCAGGAGAGGAAACCGCATGAAGCTTGCCACATTGAAGGACGGGACGCGCGACGGAAAGCTGGTCGTCGTCTCGCGCGACCTGACGCGGTTCACCGATGCCTCGTTTCTGGTGCCGACGCTGCAGTCGGCGCTCGACAACTGGAACCGGATCGCGCCGCATCTGGCGACAATAGCGGAATCGCTGGAGAACAATGCGGTGCCGTCAGCGCGCTTTCACGAGCATGATGCCCATTCGCCGTTGCCGCGCGCCTACCAGTGGGCCGATGGCTCTGCCTATGTGAATCATGTCGAACTGGTGCGGAAGGCGCGCGGCGCCGAAATGCCGGCAAGCTTCTGGACCGATCCGCTGATCTACCAGGGTGGTTCGGACAGTTTCATCGCGCCGCGTGATCCGATCCGCACGCTCGACGAGGCTCTTGGCGTCGACATGGAAGGGGAAGTCGCTGTCGTCGTCGACGATGTGCCGATGGGGGCAAGCCTCGATGCGGCAAGAGCCGCGATCCGGCTGGTCATGCTGGTCAATGACGTCACGCTGCGCTCCCTCACCGCGCCAGAGCTTGCCAAGGGCTTCGGATTCTTCCAATCAAAGCCGTCCTCGGCGTTTTCGCCCGTCGCGGTGACGCCGGGCGAACTTGGCGAGGCCTGGGATGGCGGCAAGGTCAACCTGCCGCTGCTGGTCGATCTCAACGGCAAGCCGTTCGGCCGCGCCAACGCCGGCGTGGACATGACATTCGATTTTCCGGCGCTGATTGTGCATGCCGCGAAAACCCGGCCGCTGGCCGCCGGCACCATCATCGGTTCGGGCACGGTCTCCAACAAGCTCGACGGCGGGCCTGGCAAGCCTGTCTCGGCGGGCGGCGCCGGCTATTCCTGCATAGCCGAGTTGCGCATGATCGAGACCATCGAGGCCGGCGAACCGACAACCCCGTTCCTGGGCCTTGGCGACATTGTGCGCATCGAGATGAAGGACAGGATCGGACATTCGATTTTTGGTGCGATCGAGCAGAAGGTCGAGAAATACGGAGAATGACAGGCGAGACTGTCTATCTTCTTTGCGGTGTCTGGGCTCTTCTCATGCTGGCGATCTTCATCCAGGCGGTCCGGCTGAGCTATCGCATCGAGGCGCGCTCGCCCGGGCTTACCAACCGCAGCGGCTTTCCGCGCAACGCGATGATTTTCCACACGGTGACCAACACGAACGTCGCGCGGGACGAGGAGACGCAAGCCATGCGCCGGCGCATGAACCGGCTGCTGCTGATCGTTCTCGCCGGATTCGCACTTCTGTGGGCGGGCGTGTCCTTGGTCCAGTCAGCGGAGTGATCTAGCTTAATCGTTCCAAACGCGGGGGGACCCAGGATGCCTTACACCGCTGCTTACCTTTGGTTCGTGGGAATTTGTAGCATCGCTACTGCCTGGCTTTTGATTTCGGCGATCCGGCTCTGCCGTCAGATCGAGGATCGATCTGAAAGACTGCGTAACTTCAGTAGCGTGGCGCGTCTGCCGAAGCTTGTTAACGTCGCTATAAATCGGGACGTTGCGAGCGATGTTGAAACGCAAGCGCTACGCCGTCGTATGATCGCTCGTCTGCTAGCCATAGGGGCTATCTGTATCGCTGTGAAATTGATTGCCTGGACTGGTGTGTGACGTGGACCTGCTCGGTCATCTGCGCCGCATGGCGCGCAACAACCTCTGGTCGAACGACCGGCTCAGCTGTGGTTTTTGCCCGGCTGGGCGCCGAGGGCATCTCGGTAATTTCGATGCGACCGGCCAACCAGGCGGAAAGGAGATTGTTCGATGGCAAAACCTAAGCTGAATATTACGAAGCCTGACAGCGAATTTCAGCCAGGCAAAGGTTTTACCAAAGAAGATTGGGACGCCGTTTCGGACAACCCCGAATGGACCGAGGAGGATTTCAAAAACGCTCGTCCATTCGCTGACGTTTTTCCGGACCTTGCCGAAAGCATTTGCCGTTCGCGCGGGTGGCCGGCGCTCGACAATCCGAAGAAGCAGGTGACGCTGCGCCTCGACAGTGATGTGGTCGCTCGCTTTCGCGCCGGCGGTCCCGGCTGGCAGAGCCGCATCAACGACATTCTGCGCAAGGCCGCCGGCCTCACCAAGTAAACTTCAGCGGACGGAAAATACCGGAGCGCATCGGCGATCTGCTCGCCCATCTCTTCATCCATGGGATCCATCATCGTGGCCAGGTGCATGCGATGATGTCCGGCACCTCGGTAAAGCCGCCGCAACTCGATGAGTTTTTGCTCAACTATGATTTGAAGTTGAGGTAGGCGGAGGTCGAGCGGCTGAATCTGTGATCAGACCAACGCAACGTCATAGGCTGAAAAATGCCGATCCGCAGTGACGAACGTCAGGCCCTCAATTTGAGCCTGTGCGATGAGCAGACGGTCGAAAGGATCGCGGTGATGGAGCGGCAAATGCTCAAGCCTCGCCGCGTGTAGTTCATTCACACCGAGGATCGGAATGCCGTTCGATCGCAAGATTTCCACTATGTTGCCTGTGAGCGTGACTTTGCCGAGCGATTTCTTGATGGCGATCTCTGCTACCGAGACGGCGCTGACGACCACATCCTCGCCCGCAAGAAAGATGTCGCGATGGTGGTCCGAAAGGCGCGAGTCTGCGTTCAGTACCCAAAGCAGAATATGAGTATCCACCAGATATTGGTGGCTCATTTAATGTACTCGTCCCATTCGGGACCGAGTTCATCAAAATCATCCGATATCCGAATTTGGCCTTTCAGGGCTCCAAAAAGACCCTTGCTCCCGCCAGCCCGGGCGGGAGCGCTCAAGGTTGCCACAACCTCGCCATGCCGCGTCAGATGGATCTCTTCACCGGCCTGCGCACGTTTCACCAACTCGGAGAGTTGGGCCTTCGCTTTTGCCATCGGAACATTCATGGTCAGACCTCTTATGACCAGAATTTAGGTCATAATTGATCGAACCGCAAGGAATTTGAAGGCGCACCTCACTCCGCCGCCTGCACCTTCAGCACTCCGCGCTTGATCTGGTCCTGCTCGATCGATTCGAACAGCGCACGGAAATTGCCCTCGCCAAAACCTTCGTCGCCCTTCCTCTGGATGAATTCGAAGAAGATCGGGCCGATTACGGTTTTCGAGAAGATCTGCAGCAGGATCTTGGTCGTGCCGCCGTCAACCACGCCTTCGCCGTCGATCAGGATGCCGTGCTTTTTCATCCGCTCGATCGGCTCATCATGGCCGTGCACGCGGGCATGAGACATCTCGTAATAGGTTTCCGGCGGACCGGGCATGAACTTCAGCCCGTTGGCTGCCAGCCTGTCGGTGGCGCCGTAGATCTCGTCCGTGCCGACGGCGATGTGCTGGATGCCTTCGCCATTGTACTTCTTCAGATATTCGGCGATCTGGCTGGTCTCGTCCTTGGACTCGTTGAGCGGGATGCGGATCTTGCCGCAGGGCGAGGTGATCGCGCGGCTGACCAGGCCGGTGATCTTGCCGTCGATGTCGAAGAAATGGATCTGCTTGAAGCCGAACAGGTCACGATAGAAATCCCACCATTTGTCCATATTGCCGCGATAGACATTGTGGGTGAGGTGGTCGAGATAATAGAAGCCGACGCCTTCCGGCTTCGGGTCGGGCTCGCCCAGCCAGTCGAATTCGGCTTCGTAGGCCGAGCCTTTGTCGCCGTAGACCTCGATGAAATAAAGCAGCGAGCCGCCAATGCCTGATATCGCCGGCACATCGAGCGCCTTGTCGACGCCTTCATAGGGTGTGGCGCCCTTGGCGACAGCATGGTCGAACGCGTGCTTGGCATCGACCACCCGCCAGGCCATCGAGGAAGCGCAGGGGCCGTGCTTGTCGACGAATTTCATCGCATGCGAGCCGGGTTCGGCATTGACGACATAGTTGATGTCGCCCTGCCGCCAGACGGTGATGTTCTTGGTGCGGTGCTTGGCTACCGGTACATAGCCCATGCGGGTAAAAAGGTCGGCGAGCTTTTCCGGTTCGGGATGCGCGAACTCGACGAATTCGAAGCCGTCGGTGCCGGCGGGATTGGCCTTGCTGACCGTTGCGGGCGGTGCATCGTGCGGGAAGGGACCCATGGTGTTGTCCTCCAAAAGCTGCTTGGCCGCAAAGGGCCATTTTGACGCTACTATAGCGCGGAGCAGGCGCATGGTGCTTGCATTCAAACGCTTTAAACGAATAGATCATGCGGGAATTGTGCATGGTGGATGAAAAAATCATGGATGAGGCGCGCATAGACCAGTTTGACCGCAAGATAATGGCTCTCTTGCAGGGCGACGCACGGCTGACCAACAACGATTTGTCGGAACGGGTGAACCTGTCGGCGTCGCAATGTTCGCGCCGCCGCCAGAGGCTGGAGGAGGACGGCTATATTAGGGGCTATCGCGCGGTGCTCGACCGCGACAAGCTCGGCTTCTCACTGGTCAACGTCATCTCTGTAACGCTCGCCACCCACAACCGCGACAATGCGCGGCGCTTCGGCGAGTTGGTGGCGCGGCTGCCGGAAGTGCAGGAGGCGCACGCGCTGACCGGCGAGATGGATTACATCCTGAAAGTGGTGACGCCCGACCTGAAATCGCTGTCGGAATTCGTCAACGGCGTGCTCCTGCCGCACGAATCCGTGCAGCATGTGAAGACGGCGATCGTGCTGGAAACGCTGAAGGAAACCGGCGCGCTGCCGATTTAGCCCTTCGACTGCTGGATCAGCCCAAAAAGGTTGGTGCAGCGTGCGCCGGAACGGCAATAGGCGAACACCGGGCCTTCGAGCTCATCGAGCGCCTCAGCCTGGTCCTCGACATTTTGGGCGGTGATCTGGCCGCTGATGACCGGAATGTAGCGAAAGGTAAGCCCGGCGGCTTCGACTGCCGCTTTGACGGTGTCCGCCGAAGGCTGGCCGGGCTGCTCGTCATCAGGCCGGTTGCAGATGACGCTCTTGAAGCCGGCGGCCTTGATGGCGGCGACTTCTTCGGGCTGGATCTGGCCGGAGACCGAATAGTCCTCGGTGATCTGACGATATTCCATGTTTCCTCGCAAAACTGGTTTGGCCGCAGTCTTAAGACTCCCCGACGAGATCGGCAATCCGCGCAGAATGAAATCCCACTGCGCAGATAGTTCTTTCGACGGAGAATCCAACAGAGCCGGCGCGGCCCGGCTGGCCAGGAAGGCATCAGCTTCCGAGGATCGCGCCTTTGATCTGGGCGATGTTGTTGTGCATCAGGTCGATATAGGTCGATGCCGGGCCGTCGGGTTGCGACAGCGCATCCGAATAAAGCGTGCCGCCAACCTTGGTGCCGGTCTCGCTGGCGATCTGCTCGATCAGCCGCGCGTTGGTGATGTTCTCGATGAAGACCGCCGCCGCCTTGTCCTGCTTCACCTGGCTGACCAGCTTGGCGACGTCGGCAGCGGACGGCTCCGACTCGGTCGACACCCCTTCGGGCGCCAGGAAGGTGAGGCCATAGGCCTTCTCGAAATAGCCGAAGGCGTCATGCGAGGTGATGACGACGCGTTTCTCTTCCGGGATCGACTGGATCGCCGTCTGCACTTCGCCCTCAAGCGCGTCGAGTTTCTTTGTATAGGCGGCGGCATTGGCCTTGTAGCTGTCGCAACCCCCAGCGTCGGCGGTGCAGAAGGCATCGGCGATGTTCTTCACATAGATCTTGGCGTTGGCGATCGACTGGAAGGCATGCGGATCGGTCTCGCCATCAGTGTGGGCGCCTTCAGCAGCGTCGGCATCGGCGAATTCGGGTTTGAAGTTGATCGGCGTGACGCCCTTGGTCAAAACGGCGATCGTCGCCTTGGTGGCACTGGCGTCGACCAGGCGCTGCAAAAAGCCTTCGAAATGCAGGCCGTTGACCAGCACCACATCCGCACCCGCCATCGCCACCGCGTCAGCCGGACTCGGCTCGTAGACATGGGCATCGCCATCCGGCCCGACGATGGTGGTCAGATTGATCCGGTCGCCGCCGACATTTTTGGCGAAATCGGCAATGATCGTGAAGCTGGCGATCACTTTCAACGGCTCCGCGAAGGCCGACGACGCGCCAAAGGCTGACAATGTCATAACGCCCACTGCCAGGGCGGCGCGGATCGATTTCAGCATGGACAGCACTCCTTCGGATCAGGCGGTTCTGTGGCGGTGATGGATAATACGGGCGCGCAGGATGCCGCGCGTGCCGAACAGGATCGAGGCAAAATAGACGACGCCGGCCGACAGGATGATGGCCGGGCCGGAAGGCAGCGACACGTGATAGGACAGAAGCAGCCCCGCGACGCAGGAGGCAAAGCCGATCAGCACCGCCAGCACGCACATCGGCTCCACGCGCATGGTCCAGAAGCGGGCGGCGGCCGCAGGCAGCATCATCAGCCCGACCGATAGCAGCGTGCCGAGCGCCTGGAAGCCGCCGACCAGGTTGAGCACGACGAGGCCGAGGAAGATGAAATGCACAGGGCTGCCCAGCCGGCTGACCGAACGCAGGAACAGCGGGTCGAGACATTCGGCGACGAGCGCCCGCCAGAAGATGGCGAGGCTGGCCAGCGTGACCAGCACGATGCCGCCGATCAGTGTCAGCGCTTCATTGTTGAGCGCAAGCACGGTGCCGAACAGCACATGCATGAGATCGACGCTGGAGCCGCGGATCGACACCATCAGCACGCCGATCGCCAGCGAAATCAGGTAGAAGGCCGCCATCGAAGCGTCCTCGCGCTGAATGGTGAAGCGCGAGACGGCGCCGGCGCCGAGCGCGACGATGATGCCGGCAATCAGCCCGCCGATGGTCATCGGCAGGATTTCCAGCCCATAAAACAGGAACCCGGCGGCAGCACCCGGCAGGATGGCGTGGGCCATGGCGTCGCCGGAAAGGCTCATGCGCCGCAGCATCAGGAACACGCCGACCGGGCAGGCGCCGAGCGACAGCATCAGCGAACCGGCAAGCGCCCGCTGCATGAAGGCGAATTCGGCGAACGGAGCGATGAGAAGACCGTAGAGCGTGTCCATCATGCGGCCCGCGGCCCGGAGCCGTGATAATGGTCGTGCGCATGGTTGTGCCCAGGGTCGTGCCCGGGGCCGTGACCGTGATCACCGTGCTTGTCGGGCTCGCACCAGGGCGCGTTCTCCTCCCAGGCTTCGTGGAAGCGGCGCGCGCGCAACAGGTTTTCCGGCCGCAGCGTTTCCCTGGTTTCGCCCCAGGCGATTGGCTGGCGCGCCAGCAGCAGCGTCTCGGGGAAATTCTGGCGCACCAGTTCCAGATCGTGGACGACAACCAGGATCGTACGTTCCTCGCCATGCCAGCGCTTGATCAGTGCGATCAGGTCGCCGACGGTCTTGGTATCGACGGCGTTGAACGGTTCGTCGAGCAGAATGAGATCGGCGTCCTGCAGCAGCACACGGGCGAACAGCGTGCGCTGCAGCTGGCCGCCCGACAGCGTGTCGATCGGGCGTTTCTCGAAGCCGCCGAGGCCGACGGCCATCAGCGCCTGGCTGACCGAATCGCGATCTTCCCTGGTGTAGCGGCCGAGCAGCCCGCGCCGTGGCCACAGGCCGAGCGAAACCAGATCAACGACCCGGGCGGGAAAGGAGCGGTCGAGTTCCGACTGTTGCGGCAGATAAGCTGCGCGCACGCCGGGCGCCCGGACAACCGTGCCGGCCATAGGTTTCAACACGCCGACGATACCCTTCATCAGGGTCGACTTACCCGAGCCATTGGCGCCGACGACGGCAGTCAGCGACCCGCGGCGGATCGTGCCATCGAGATGATGGATCGCCGGATGGCTGTTGTAGCCCAGCGTCAGGTCGCGGAATGTCAGGCAGGTTTTGGTCATGTGACGATCCGTGGGACACCACTAGTACGGCAGCGGCGGTGGATATGTGATGTTATTACATTAGTCAACAAGTCAATCCGGCGGAATTGCGGCGACCGGAGCAATTTGCGTGTGCCTATTTTCGCCCCACGCCTGCTGGCTCAAGAGGATTCGCTCATCCAACCTTGCCCCCAGCGAACCGCGACTCTAAAGAGGCGCGACCCACAAAGGAAGGAAACGTCCAATGAGCATTCGTCGCATCGATGTTGGCCCACGCATGAGCCAGATCGTCATCCACGGCAACACCGTCTATCTGGCTGGTCAGGTCGGCGAACCGGGCGGAAACGTCGGCACCCAGACCAGGGACATCCTGGCGGCCATTGACGAATTGCTGGCCAAGGCCGGCACCGACAAGACCAAGATCCTGCAGGCGATCATCTGGCTGGCCGACATGGGCACCTTTGCCGAGATGAACGCGGAATGGGACAAGTGGGTGCCACAGGGCCATACCCCGGCCCGCGCCACCGGCGAGGCCAAGCTTGCCGGGCCGGAATATCTGGTCGAGATTATTATTACTGCAGCGATTTGAGATGCGGCTCTTAACCCTCCCCCTCGAGGGGAGGGTCGGCGAGTAGTCGGAGCGAAGCGGAGATTGCGAGACGGGGTGGGGTCGGCGAAGTTGCACCGGCCCCCCCCCCCCGGCCCAAAATACCCCCGGGGGGGGTTTTGTGCGCGCCCCCCCCCGCGGGGGGGGGGGGGGGGGCGTCCCGCCGCCCCCCGGGTTTGTTCGCGCGGGGGGGGGGGCCCGGCGAAGTTGCACCGACCCCACCCCGCGTCACAAAATGCCGCCATGCGGCATTTTCCTCCGCGACCCTCCCCTCGAGGGGGAGGGTTACCCCTGCGACGGCGTGAACCGCGCGACCAGCGTGTGGCTGTCGGCCGCATAGGTGAAACGGACATGGGTGACCGGGTGCTCGGCGCTCCATGTCCGTCGCTCGACCACCAGGCAGGGGGCGCCGGACTCGATTTCGAGTGCGGTCGCAATGTGTCTGTCGGCGGCGACGGCGCGGATGCGGTGCTCGGCGGCACTCCATGGCACGCGGGCGATCAGCCACGGCCCAGGCGCGACGGCAAAAAATTCCTCGTTGGCAGCCTCGGCCACAGCGGCCAGGTTGATCAGCCGCTGTTCGTGGGCGAACGGCCGCTTGCCGGCGAAATGCCGGCATTCCAGCGCCAGCACCGGCCCGTTGGAGTCGAGTTCCAGCAAGGCGCGATCCTCGGCGCTGCTGCGCCTTTTATGTCGCGCCACACGCTCGTAGCGATAGGGCAGGCCGAGCGCCTCGACCTCGATCCTGATGTCATGGATTTCCAACACCGCGGCTTGCGACTGCGGCCGCCGGACAAAGCTGCCAGAGCGGCGGCGGCGCTCTATCAGCCCCGCCTTGGCAAGCTGCGACAGCGCCTTGTTCACCGTCATGCGCGAACATTTGTACTCGGCCGTCAGTTCGTGCTCGAACGGGATGCGGTGGCCGGGCGCCCAGGCGCCGGACAGGATTCGTTCGCTGATGTCGGACAGGATGCGTTGATGCAGCGAGAGGGGCTCGCCGCCGTCCGCATCCATTGTCTGGATCATGCTCATGCCGAAAGCGCCGCCATCACCTTGCGAAAACGCTCGGCAATAAAATCGCGCCTTGCATGCCTGCCACTGCTGACGAGTTTCTTGCCATGCACCCAGACACAATCGACCTTGGAACCGTTGGCGAAGATCCAGGTGTCGAGCACTGCATCGCCCGTCTTGCCGGCAAGCGACGGGTGCTTGCCATCGAGCGAGATGAAATCGGCTGGGGCGCCAGCGGCGATCCGCGAGGGGCTTGCGCCGAGCGCTACGCTGCCGCCGTCGAGCGCGGCATCGAACAGTGCGCGCCCGGTCGAACCGCCGGCGACCGCCAGCAGGTTGCGGGCACGGTGGGCGAGGCGCTGCGAATATTCGAGCTGCCGCAATTCGTCCGGCAGGCCGATCAGCACGTTGGAGTCGGAGCCGACGCCGAAGCGGCCGCCGTGCTGTTTGAACAAAGGTGCTGCAAAGGTGCCGTCGCCGAGATTGGCCTCGGTGATCGGGCAGAGGCCGGCGATTGCTCCGCTTTTCGCCAAGGCCGCCGTCTCGGTCTCGGTCATGTGGGTGGCGTGGATCAGGCACCAGCGACTATCGACCCTGGCATTGGCGAGCAGCCATTCGATCGGCCGCGCCCCGGACCAGGCAAGGCAGTCCTCGACCTCCTTCACTTGCTCGGCGATGTGGATGTGGATCGGTCCGCCGGGTGCCATTGTCGCGATGTTTTCCAACTGCTCCGGTGTCACGGCGCGCAGACTGTGCGGGGCGATGCCGACGACCGCGTGATTCAAGGTGCGAACGGTTTCGTGACATTTCTCAACAAGCCGCGAGAACCGATTCATATCGTTGATGAATCGCCGCTGGCCTTCGTTCGGCGCTGCGCCGCCGAAAGAGGAATGTGCATAGAAGACCGGCAGCAGCGTCAGCCCGATGCCGGTGTCGGCAGCCGCGGCGGTGATGCGGTCGGCCATTTCGGCGACGTTGGCGTAGGGCTGGCCGTCGCGGTCGTGATGCAGATAGTGAAACTCGCCGACGCGTGAAAACCCAGCCTCCAGCATCTCGACATAGAGCTGCGCGGCGACCGCCTCGACCTGATCCGGCGTCATCGACAGCGCGAAGCGATACATCACCTCGCGCCAGCTCCAGAAGCTGTCGGCTGAAGGGCCGCGCAGCTCGGCTAGACCGGCCATGCCGCGCTGGAAGGCGTGGCTGTGCAGGTTCGGCATGCCTGGCAGCAGAATGGCATGGCGTTCGTCGCCGGGCTGGGATGCGGTGTTCGGCTCGACCGTGGCGATGTGGCCATCACTGACGACGATCCGGGCATTGGAATGCCAGCCGTCGGGCAGAAGCGCCTGTTCCGCAAAGATCGCAGTCACGTTTTTCTCTCCGATTCCCTTTGTCCCGTGCAATGATACCACTTGCAGTGCGTTTCAATATGTATATACATAACCACCGCCGATTGAAACGGAAAAGATGATGGCTGGAGAGAGCAAAAGCCGGGCAGGGGAGATCCGCCTCTGGCGCAATGCGCGACTGGCGACCATGGCCGACAGCGCCGCCGGACTGGGTATCGTCGAAGACGGCGCGATCGCCGCGCGCGATGGCCTGATCGTCTATGCCGGCCAGGAAGCCGACATGCCGGCAGCGTTCAGCCAGAACGCCGAGATTGTCGATTGCGAAGGCCGCTGGATCACACCCGGCCTGATCGACTGCCATACTCATCTGGTCCACGCCGGCAATCGCGCCAATGAATTCGAGATGCGGCTGGCCGGCGCCACCTATGAAGAGGTCACCAGGGCCGGCGGCGGCATCGTCTCGTCGGTCAAGGCGCTGCGCGCTGCCAGCCAGCAGGAATTGGTTGCGCAGTCGCTGCCGCGCCTCGACGCGCTGATCGCTGAAGGCCTCACCACCATCGAGGTCAAGTCGGGCTACGGGCTCGATCTCGAAAACGAGAAGAAATCGCTGCGCGCCGCGCGGCTCCTGGGCGAAAACCGTCCAGTAACGGTAACAACGAGCTTCCTCGGCGCGCATGCCCTGCCGCCTGAAGCGAAAGGCGACAAGGACGCTTTTATCGATCTGGTCGCAAACCAGATTTTGCCGGCCGTCACTGCCGAGGACCTGGCCGACGCGGTCGATGGTTTTTGCGAAGGCATCGCCTTTTCGCCCGAGCAGATTTCTCGCGTGTTCGACGCGGCGAAAGCAGCAGGCCTGCCGGTAAAACTCCACGCTGACCAATTGTCCAACCTGCACGGCGCAGAACTTGCGGCGCGCTATGGCGCCCTGTCGGCCGACCATCTCGAATACACTGACGAGGCGGGTGCGGCGGCGATGGCGAGGGCCGGGACCGTGGCGACGATCCTGCCCGGTGCCTACTATTTCATCCGTGAGACCAAGAAGCCGCCGATCGGCCTGTTTCGCCAGCACGGCGTCAAAATGGCGGTCGCCACCGACTGCAATCCCGGCACCTCGCCGCTGACCTCGCTGCTGCTGACCATGAACATGGCGGCGACTTTGTTTGGTCTGACTGTTGACGAATGCCTTGCCGGTGTCACCCGCGAGGCCGCCCGCGCGCTCGGACTGCTCGGACGAACCGGCACGCTGGAGGCTGGAAAATCGGCCGACCTGGCGATCTGGGACATCGAGCGCCCGGCCGAGCTCGTCTACCGTATGGGTTTCAACCCGCTGCATGCCCGCATCTGGAGGGGACAATGAGTGAACTCAGACTCAAGCCGGGCAACACGACGCTGGCCGACTGGCGCGAAATCTATCGTGGCGCGATGCCGAAGCTGGACGCGGCCTGCTGGCCAAAGATCAAGGCCAGCGCCGAGGCCGTTGCCCGCATCGTCGCCAAGGGTGAGCCGGTCTATGGCATCAACACCGGTTTCGGCAAATTGGCCAGCGTCCGTATCCCCGCCGCCGATCTCGAGACGCTGCAACGCAACATCGTGCTGTCGCATGCCGCCGGTGTCGGCGAACCGATGCCGGTCGCTGTTTGCCGGCTGATGATGGCACTGAAGCTGGCCAGCTTGGCGCAGGGCGCCTCCGGCGTGCGGCCGCAGACCATTGAGCTGCTCGAAGCGATGCTCGCCAACGACGTCATTCCGGTGGTGCCGGCGCAAGGCTCGGTCGGCGCATCCGGCGACCTTGCGCCACTGTCGCACATGACGGCGGTGATGATCGGCGTCGGCGAATGTTTTACCCCACATGGCCGGTTCCCGGCCAAGGTCGCCTTTGTCTCGCACGGGCTGGAGCCGGTCACGCTTGGCGCCAAGGAAGGGTTGGCGCTGCTCAACGGCACGCAGTTTTCGACCGCCTATGCGTTGGCCGCCTTGTTCGACGCCGAAGTGCTCTACCAGTCGGCGCTGGTCGCCGGTGCGCTCTCGACCGATGCCGCCAAGGGCTCCGACGCCCCCTTCGATCCGCGCATCCACCTGCTCAGGAGGCATCCTGGCCAGATCGAGACGGCAGAGGCGCTGCGCAACCTGATGGCCGGCAGTGCCATCCGTGAATCGCACCGGGTCGGAGACGAACGCGTGCAGGACCCGTACTGCTTGCGCTGCCAGCCGCAGGTGATGGGTGCAGCGCTCAGCGTGCTGCGCCAGGCCGCCGGCACGCTGGGCACCGAGGCCAACGGCGTCACCGACAATCCGCTGATCTTCGCCGAGGACGACACAGCACTTTCCGGTGGCAATTTCCACGCCGAGCCAGTCGCCTTCGCCGCCGACATGATCGCGCTCGCCGTCTGCGAGATCGGCTCGCTGTCGGAACGGCGCATCGCCATGCTGGTCGATCCGGCGCTGTCGGGCATGCCGGCCTTCCTGACCCCGAAGCCAGGCTTGAATTCAGGCTTCATGATCCCGCAAGTGACGGCGGCGGCACTCGTCTCGGAAAACAAGCAAAAGGCCTATCCGGCCAGTGTCGATTCGATCCCGACCTCGGCCAATCAGGAAGACCACGTCTCGATGGCGGCACATGGCGCGCGCCGGCTGATCGGCATGATCGAGAATGCGACGGCCGTCATCGGCATCGAATTGCTGGCCGCCACGCAGGGCTGCGATTTCCATGCGCCGCTGGCATCGAGTGCGCCGCTCGAAGCGGTGCGCAGACTGGTCAGGGCCGAAGTGCCGCATCTCGACAATGACCGGCATTTCCACCCCGACATGGAAAAGGCCATCGCCATGGTGCGCAGCGGCGCTGTCGTGAAGGCAGCGGGCGCGGTGGCGCTGCCGGGAATCGCGTCGTGAGGATGTGCGCCTCTATAGGTCGCCGCAAAGCGCCAGCGCAGGGAGACCATTCATGAACGCGCCCTCCTGGCTCACTGTAAAGCGCGGCACCACCCCCCTGCTGGTCTCGATCCCGCACACCGGCATCGATCTCGCCGGCCTCGAGAACCGGCTGGTGTCGCCTTGGCTCGGCCGCCGCGACGCCGACTGGTGGATCGATAAGCTGTATGAGTTTGCCGAAGACCTCGGCGCGACGGTGGTGCATACCGCGATCTCGCGCACCGTCATCGACGTCAATCGCGATCCCTCCGGCGTCTCACTCTATCCCGGCCAGGCAACCACCGGCCTGTGCCCGACCGAGACCTTCGACGGCGATCCGCTCTATCGTGTCGGGGAAGAGCCTGATGCCTCGGAGGTCGACGAGCGCCGCGAAAAGTACTTTGTGCCTTACCATGCCGCCATGCAGGCCGAGATCGACAGGCTGCGCGCCGTGCACCGGAAGATCGTCCTCTATGACTGCCATTCGATCCGCTCGATGCTGCCGCGGCTGTTCGAAGGCACTCTGCCGGTGTTCAACCTCGGCACCAATGACGGCAAAAGCGCCGATCCGGGCTTGCAGGCAATGGTCGGCCAGATCCTCGCCGAGACCGGTGAGAGTTTTGTCGTCAACGGCCGCTTCAAAGGCGGCTGGATCACGCGCCATTTCGGCCAGCCGCAAAACGGCGTTCATGCGCTGCAGATGGAACTGTCCAACCGCGGCTATATGCGCGAGCCCGAGGGCAAAGGTACGCCCGACAATTGGCCGGTGCCTTACGACCCGGCATTCGCCGCGCCGATCCGCGCCACGCTGAAGCGGATCCTGGAAAGCGCGATTGCCTGGGCCGGGCGCTGACGCATCGCCGCGCAGCTCATTCGAAAGGAAAAGTGACGCCATGACCGATCCTCGCCACAACATCCGCGAAGTCCGCAGCCCGCGCGGCAGCGAGCTCAATGCCCGCACATGGCTGACTGAAGCGCCGTTGCGCATGCTGATGAACAATCTCGATCCCGACGTCGCCGAAAACCCCAACGAACTGGTCGTCTATGGCGGCATCGGCCGCGCGGCGCGCACCTGGAACGACTTTGATCGCATCGTCGCCTCTCTGAAGACGCTTGGAGACGACGAGACGCTGCTGGTGCAGTCGGGCAAGCCGGTCGGCGTGTTTCGTACCCACACCGATGCGCCGCGCGTGCTGATCGCCAATTCCAACCTCGTGCCGCACTGGGCGACATGGGAGAAATTCAACGAGCTCGATAAGAAGGGCCTGATGATGTACGGCCAGATGACGGCCGGCTCGTGGATCTACATAGGCACCCAAGGCATCGTGCAGGGCACCTACGAGACCTTCGTCGAGGCCGGCCGCCAGCATTACGAAGGCAACCTCAGGGGCAAATGGATATTGACCGGCGGCCTCGGCGGCATGGGCGGCGCCCAGCCGCTGGCCGCGGTCATGGCCGGCGCCTGCTGCCTGGCGGTCGAATGCGATCCCGACCGCATCGATTTCCGGCTGCGCACTCGCTATGTCGACGAACGCGCCGACACGCTCGACGAGGCGCTGGAAAAGATCGAGCGCTGGACCAGGGCCGGCGAGGCGAAATCGGTCGGCCTGGTCGGCAACACCGCAGACATCGTGCCGGAACTGGTGCGGCGTGGCGTGCGCCCCGACCTGGTCACCGACCAGACGTCGGCGCATGATCCGCTCAACGGCTATCTGCCCAAGGGCTGGTCGCTCGCCGAATGGCGCGAGAAGCGCACCAGCGACCCGAAGGCGGTCGAAAAGGCGGCGCGCGCGTCGATGCGCGAACATGTCGAGGCGATGGTGGCGTTCTGGAACGCCGGCGTGCCGACGCTCGACTATGGCAACAACATCCGCCAGGTGGCCAAGGAGGAAGGGCTCGACAATGCCTTTGCCTTCCCGGGTTTCGTGCCGGCCTATATCCGGCCACTGTTTTGTCGCGGCATCGGTCCGTTTCGCTGGGCAGCCCTCTCCGGCGATGCCGAGGACATCTACAAGACCGACGCCAAGGTGCGCGAGCTGACGCCCGGCAACACCCACCTGCACAACTGGCTCGACATGGCGCGTGAGCGCATCGCCTTCCAGGGTCTGCCGGCGCGCATCTGCTGGGTTGGTCTCGGCGACCGCCACCGGCTCGGCCTCGCCTTCAACGAGATGGTGGCGAAAGGCGAGCTCAAGGCGCCGGTGGTCATCGGCCGCGATCATCTCGATTCAGGCTCGGTTGCCTCGCCGAACCGCGAGACGGAATCGATGAAGGACGGCTCGGACGCCGTGTCCGACTGGCCGCTGCTCAATGCGCTGCTCAACACCGCGTCCGGCGCAACCTGGGTATCTCTGCATCATGGCGGCGGCGTCGGCATGGGGTTTTCGCAACATGCCGGCATGGTCATCGTCGCCGACGGCACACGCGAAGCGGCCAAACGCCTGGAGCGGGTGCTATGGAACGACCCCGCAACCGGCGTCATGCGCCACGCCGATGCCGGCTATGATCTCGCCATCGACTGCGCCAGGGAGCACCAGCTCAACCTGCCAGGCATCCTCGGCTGAACCGCGTCTTGCGCATCCTGCGGGCAGCCGAATACCGGTCCATGCCGTGGAAGAACGGCGGCGGGGTGACGACTGAAATCGCCGTCTCGCCCGCAGGTGCTGCGCTCGACGATTTCGACTGGCGCGTCTCCATGGCGCGCGTCGAAAGCGGCGGGCCATTCTCCGAGTTTGCCGGAGTGGACCGAAGCTTGGCCGTGCTGGAAGGCGAGGGGATCATCCTTGATATCGCCGGCCGCCCGGCGGCTACGCTGACCAAAACGTCCGCCCCGCTTTCCTTTGCGGCCGATGTGCCGACGCAAGCGGCGCTGATCGCCGGTCCGATCACCGATCTCAACGTCATGATGCGGCGTGGACGGATGACTCATGCCGTCGATCGCCTGGTCATTTCAGCTCCGACGGACATCCAGTCAGCCGCCGATGCGACCCTCATCCTGTGTGTTGACGGCGAGGTCACGGTGGCCGGCGCGGCGCTTGTCCGCATCGGACCGCGCGACGCGCTGTTGCTCGGGCCGGACGACGCTCTGTCACAGCGCGTCGAGCCTGCGCGACCAGCGACGCTGTTCGTGATCCGCATCGATCGCGTTGCGGCAAACGATTAACGCCTGTTTCGAAACATGATCACAACACCGGCGAAATATGCCGTAAGCTCAAGCCCAGATCACGAAAAAGCCTGAATCCTTCCGTCGATCAACTCCCGGCGGGAGGGAGGTGGTTCGTCTGCAGGTCTGGTGCGAAAATAAACTTTCGGCCCTTGTTTCGATGCAACCAATTCCATTTCAATCGGTTCTAGGGACATTGCCGTGGCGGTGACGCCCCTAACGCGTCCCCCATGCGGAATTTTCAATGAATATACAGACAGACCCCACCCAATTGGAAAAGACGAGCGCGAGCTTTCCAGCCATCACGGAAGAGCCGATACGCTCCAATTTCCTGCCGGAAGAGCGCCTGCGCACGCTGGGTACAAGCCTCGCCAAGGGTGACGTCAAGGATCTGTTCGGCCTGGAGCCGTTCGATTTCCAGCCACGCGTCCGCGACAGCGCCAGCAAGATCCTCGAAGTCTACCGTTCGACCAATGCCGCGCAGGCGAGAGGCGAGACGATCACGCCGGCGGCGCAATGGCTGCTCGACAACAATTATCTGGTCGAGGAAACCATCTTCCAGGTCAAGCGTGACCTGCCACCCCGCTTCTATCGTCAGTTGCCGACCCTGAAACTGTCCGACGGCGCCAGCGTGCCGCGCGCCCTTGCGCTGGCCTGGACCTATGTCGCCCATTCGGACAGTTCGGTCTCGGCGACCATGTTCAAGGCGATCGTCGAAGGCTTTCAGGCCGTCGAGCCGCTGAAGATCGGCGAGCTCTGGGCGCTGCCATCGCTGCTGCGCTTCGTTCTGATCGAAAATCTTCGCCGGATCGCGGTTCGGGTCAGTCGTACCCGGCAGATGCGCCAGATCGCCAACGAGGTCGCAGACCGCGTGCTGGCACTCGATGAAACCGCCGACCGTCAGGCGATCCTTTCGAACTACGTCGCCCATGCACAAGACACCACCTTTGCCACTCAATTGCTCTACCGTCTGCGCGACGGGTCGCAAAATGCCGGCAGGGCGCTGGAATGGCTGGAGGGCGAGCTTGAAAGGTCCGGCTCCGATGCCGAGGAAATCATCATCAGCGAACATCGCACGTTGTCCAGCGGCAACGTGACCACCGGCAACATCATCCGCGGCCTCAGGCTCATCAACGATATCGACTGGACGGTTTGGTTCGAAGATGTCAGCCGCATCGATACCTTGCTGCGCGAGCGCACCGATTTCGCCGCACTCGATTTCTTCTCGCGAGACCAGTACCGGACCGCGATCGAGGAAATGGCGCGCCGCTCCGATCGTTCCGAATTCCGCGTTGCTGAAAAGGCGATCGAACTCGCCGGCCATGCCGCTGTCGCCGATACCACCGTCACCGGTCCGACCGCTCACGCCGACGTCGGGTTCTTTCTGGTCGGCCCGCGCCGGCTGGAACTGGAAAAGGCGATCGGCTATCGGCCGACGGTCAGCGTCACGATCAAACGGGCGTTCCGCAAGACCGGATGGCTGGGCATTGTCGTGCCGGTGTTCGCGCTGACGGTCCTGCTTCTTGTCCTCTCCGGCAACGCCCTTGCCAGTCTCGGCCTGTCCATACCGTCGATCGTCCTGATGCTGGCGCTGTTTGCCGTGCCGGCCAGCGAAGGCGCGCTTGCCTTCTTCAACACCGTCGTATCGTTGTTCCTGAAGCCGACGCGCCTCGTCGGCTACGACTATAAACGCGGCATGCCGCCCGAGGCGCGCACGCTGGTGGTGGTGCCGTCGCTGATCGGCTCGCGCGACGACGTCGAGGAGAACATCCGCAACATCGAAGTGCACCACCTGGCCAACACGGCGGACGAAATCCATTTCGCTCTGCTTTCGGACTGGCCGGACAGCAAAACCGAAATCGATGCGGCGGATATCGAGATCCTCCAATATGCTCGCGACGAGATCGCGCGGCTGAACGCCCGCTATCCCAGCGAAGGCGCGCCGCGTTTCTACGTCCTGCACCGCCGGCGGCTCTATAATGAATCCCAGGGCGCCTGGATGGGCTGGGAACGCAAGCGCGGCAAGCTCCACGAACTGAATCTTCTGCTGCGTGGCGACAGCGACACCACCTTTCTGCCGCTGGACGTGCCGTTGCCCGAAAACGTCATCCATGTGATGACGCTGGATGCCGATACGCGCACCACCCGCGATGCCGTCGCCAGTTTGGCTGGAAAGCTTTGCCATCCGCTCAACCGCCCGCATTACGATGCGGCAAAGCGCGTCGTCACCGCCGGCTATACCATCCTGCAGCCGCGCATCACCGCGTCGCTGACCAGCGGCGACGACGCATCCTTCTTCCAGCGGGTCTTTTCTGCCAATCGCGGCCTCGATCCCTACGTATTTGCCGTGTCGGACATCTACCAGGACGTCTTCGGCGACGGCTCCTTCACCGGCAAGGGGCTCTATCACGTCGACTCCTTCGAGGCGGCGCTGAAGGGCCGCATCGAAGAAAACACCGTGCTTAGCCACGATCTGCTCGAAGGCGCGTTGGCGCGCGCGGCACTGGTCACCGACGTCGAACTGGTCGAGGACTATCCGACCCGCTATTCGGTCGACGCGTCGCGCCACCATCGCTGGGCGCGGGGCGACTGGCAGCTTCTGGGCTTCATTCTCAATCCGCGTTCGGGCGTGCCGGCGCTGTCGCGCTGGAAGATGGTCGACAATCTGCGCCGGTCGCTGACGCCGATCTTCTGGGTGATGGCCGCGATCGCCGGCTGGACGCTGCTGCCCTTCACCCAGGCCGCGCAATGGCAGGCGCTGCTGATCCTCACACTTTTCATGGCGCCGACGTTCGACATCGTCCACGCCATTCTGCCGAAAAGCGGCGACCAGACGCCGCGCGGTCATTTCTCGGCGCTGGCGCGCGACGTCGTCTTCGGCACCGCCCTGGTGGCTCTGAAGATCGTGCTGATGGCGCATCTGGCCTGGATGATGGGCGATGCCATCATTCGCACGCTCTACCGCCTGTTCGTCAGCCGGAAGAACCTGCTCGAATGGCGCACTGCCTCGCAGGCTCACAAGATCGGCGACAACGATCTCGGCTCCTATTACGGCATGATGTACGGTGCTGTGATCGTCGGCGTCGTCGGCCTCGCCATCCCTGTTGTGGCCGATTCCACCGGAGCTTTCGTCGCCTTCTTCTTCGCGCTGTTCTGGATCGGCTCGCCGGCCTTCGCCTTCTTTATCAGCCGCTCGGCCGAAACCGAGGACCGTTTGCGCATATCGGCGGCGGACATCCATGTGCTGCGCACGATTGCGCGGCGCACATGGCATTATTTCGAGACCTTCGTGACGGCCGAGCATCACAATCTGCCGCCCGACAATTTCCAGGAAAGCCCGGCGCCTGTCGTGGCCCCCCGCACCTCGCCGACCAATATCGGCGTCTATCTCCTGTCAGTGGTTTCGGCGCGCGATTTCGGCTGGATCAGCCTGTCCGACGCCGCCACCCGCATCGACGCGACAATGTCGACGATCGAGAGCATGCCGCGTGAGCGCGGCCATCTCTTCAACTGGTATGACACGACGACGCTGAAGCCGCTCTATCCGCTGTACATTTCCGCCGTCGATAGCGGCAATCTCGCCGGCCATCTGGTGGCGGTGGCGGCAGCCTGTGCCGAATGGGCGGAAGCGCCTGCAGTCCACCTTCAGGGCGACTTCGAGGGTATCCTCGATACGGTGACGATCCTCGACGAAAGCCTGGCCGAGTTGCCTGACGACCGCCGCCAGTTGCGGCCGTTGCGCCAGCGACTTGCCGATCGCCTCGATGGCATGCGACGCGCGGTCGAATCGATCAAGGCACAGCCCGAGATGGCGTCGATCCGCACCATCAACCTGGCCGTTCTGGCCGGCGAGATCCGCAAGCTCGCCATCGCCATCCATACTGAGGCCGCATCGACGCAGAGCGACACCATCGCCGACTGGGCGGCGAGACTGGAAGCCACCTGCGAAGCGCATGTCCATGACGCGCATAGCGACGACACTGCCGTCGAGGCGCTGCGGGCCAAGCTTCTGTCGTTGCGCGAGCGCACGCGCCGCTTTGCCTTCGAGATGGATTTCTCCTTCCTCATGCGCAAGGAACGCAAGCTTCTGTCGATCGGCTACCGGGTCGAGGAGCATCAGCTCGACGAAAGCTGTTACGACCTGCTGGCTTCCGAGGCGCGGCTGACCAGCCTGTTCGCCATAGCCAAGGGCGATCTGCCGACGGAGCACTGGTTCCACCTCGGCCGGCCGATCGTCGAGATCGGGTTCAAGGGAGCGCTGATGTCCTGGTCCGGCTCGATGTTCGAGTATTTGATGCCGCCGCTGGTGATGAAGGAGCCGCAAGGCAGCATCCTCAACCAGACCAGCAAGCTCATCATCAAGCGCCAGATCCAGTACGGCCGCTCGAAGGACGTGCCCTGGGGCATTTCGGAAGCGGCCTACAACGCCCGCGATCGCGAACTGACCTACCAGTACACCAATTTCGGCGTGCCCGGGCTGGGCCTGAAGCGAGGTCTCGGCCAGAACACGGTGATTGCCCCTTATGCGACCGTGCTGGCGGCGCAGTTCACCCCGCGTGAATCGGTGCAGAACCTGGCCAGGCTGCGGCGGCTCGGCGCCCTTGGCCGGCACGGCTTCTATGATGCGGTCGATTTCACGCCGCAACGCGTGCCGGAGGGCACCGACCATGTCGTCGTGCTGAACTACATGGCCCACCATTCCGGCATGTCGATCGCCGCCGTCGCCGACGCCATCTTCGAAGGACGCCTGCGCGACCGCTTCCACAGCGATCCGGTGATCGAGTCGGCCGAGTTGCTGCTGCAGGAAAGAGCGCCGCGCGACATCCCGACCGCCACCGTCAGGACCGAGGCCGACGAACGGTCGAAGGACGAAACGGAAGCCGAAAGCCCCGATACGCGCATCGTGCTCAACCCGCTCAAGGCGCTGCGTTCGACCAGCGTCATGTCCAATGGCCGCTACTCGGTCATGGTTACCGCGACCGGCTCCGGCTATAGTCGCTGGGGCGAGCTTGCCGTCACGCGCTGGCAGCCGGACCCGACCGAGGATCGGCTTGGCTCCTACATCTTCCTGCGCGACTCCGGCACCGGCGACTGGTGGTCGGCCACCGCCGAGCCGAAGCGTGCCACCCACGAAGAGGTGCGGACGCTATTCTCCGACGACAAGGCGAGCTTCGTCAAGTCAGTGGGATCACTGCGTTCGGAGGTCGAATGCATCGTCATTTCGGAAGGAAATGGCGAAGGCCGGCGGGTGACGCTCTACAATGACGGCCCGGTCGACCGGCATATCGAAGTGACCTCGTTCGCTGAACTGGTGCTGGGCTCCGAAGCATCCGACAACGCGCATCCGGCGTTCTCGAAAATGTTCGTGGAAACCGAAATCGCTGCGAATAACGCAGCGATCTTCGCCACCAGACGTAAGCGGGAAACGGACGAGCCTGATGTCGCCATGGTGCATTTCGTCACCGACCCGTCTGGGTCGACGCGCGACGCCGAGGCCGAAACCGACCGGCGCGCCTTCATAGGCCGCGGCCGCACCATTACCGAGGCCGCCGCCTTCGATCCCGGCGCCAAGCTTGGCGGCCATTCCGGCTTCACGCTGGATCCGGTCGCGGCACTTCGCCGACAGGTGCGCGTGCCGGCCAACAAGAAGATAGCGCTGACCTTCTGGACTGCCGTCGGCGCCAACCGTGCCGAACTCGAAGAAGCCATTGCGCGGCTTGATCATCCGGAAGCCTTCGCGCGCCAGGCGATGCTCGCCTGGACCCGCTCACAGGTGCAGACCCGGCATCTCGGTCTCAGCCTTGCCGATGCCGCCAATGTGCAGAACCTGGCGCGCTACCTGATCTATCCGGATCCGTTCCTGCGGCTTCCGGCCGAATCGATCGCTTCCGGGCTCGGTAGGCAATCGGGCCTATGGCCGACCAGCATATCCGGCGACTTTCCGATTTTCCTGGTCAGGATCGGCGATGTCGCCGATCTCGAAATCGTTGCCCAGGCGCTCCGCTTCCAGGAATACATGCGCGCCCGAGGCATGATGATCGACTTTGTCGTCATCAACGAGCAGGCTTCGTCCTACGTGCAGGACCTGCAACGGGCGGTCGAGACGCTGTGCGAAAACAGCCGCCTGCGCGGCAAGGAGCTAGGACCCCGCCAGCACATCTTCGCGGTGCGCCGCGACCTCATGGACGAGGCGACCTACAAGACGCTGCTGGCCACTGCTCGCGTCGTTCTGCACACGCGCAACGGCACTATCTTCGATCAGATCGAGCGCGCCGAGGCCGCTGCGCTGCAAGCGCGGGACGCCTTGCAGCCGGCGGGTGCAGCAGCGCTTCGTGAACCGTCTCCGCCGGCGCCACAGACGTGGGCCCAAGCCTCGTTCGACGGCAGTGCCGGCGGCAGCGGGCTCAACCAGTGGAACGGTTTTGGCGGTTTCGAGGGCGACGGACGCCACTATGTCGTGCGCCTTGCTGGCCGCCGCACGACGCCGCAGCCCTGGATCAACGTCGTCTCCAACGCCTCGTTTGGTTTCCACGTTTCGGCTGAAGGCGCTGCCTTCACCTGGAGCCGAAACAGCCGCGACTATCAACTGACGCCGTGGGCGAACGACCCGGTCACCAACCGGCCAGGCGAGGGCATCTATATCTACGACCATGCCAGCGGCCGGGCGTTCTCGCCGCTGGCCGCCGTCGTCCGCGATCCCGCCATGACCTACGAAACATGGCACGGGCAGGGGTTTTCGACCTTCCGTTCGAAGCGCGGGCCGCTGTCGATGGACCTTACCCATGTGGTGGATTCCGTCGATCCGGTGAAAATCTCCAGGTTGCGCATCCAGAATTCCGGTTCGGCGCCGGCGCGACTGCGCGTCTATGCCTATGCGGAATGGGTTCTTGGCAGTCATCGTTCGCGCACGGCGGCGACCATCGTTCCGTCCAGGGATGCCGCGACGGGCGCGTTGCTGGCGCAAAATCCCTACGGGCTCGATTTCAGCGAGCGGGTCGCCTTCCTGGCCGCCGACGGCGCGGCACACTCGGTGACGGCCGACCGCGGCGAGTTCATTGGCCGGCACGGCACCAGCGAACTCCCGCAAGCCGTGCTCGGCGGCGCAAGCCTGTCGGGCCGCGTCGAGGCGGGCGACGATCATTGTGCGGCAATTGCACGCGACGTCGACATCCCTGCCGGCGGCGACGTGACGCTGCTCTGGCTGCTCGGCGATGCAGCCTCTGCCGAGGAAGCCAGCGCGCTGGTACAGCATCACTGCAGCAAGGATTTCGATCAGCGGCTGACTGACAATGAACGCACCTGGCGAGGGTTTCTCGACACCATCCAGGTCGAGACGCCGGACAGGGCGCTCAACGCGATGGTCAACCACTGGCTGCCCTATCAGAGCCTTGCCTGCCGCATCCGCGCCCGCTCGGCGTTTTACCAGGCGAGCGGCGCCTTTGGTTTTCGCGATCAGTTGCAGGACACGCTGGCCCTGCTTCTCCATGATCCGAAACTGGCGCGCGACCAGATCCTCAACGCGGCGCGGCGGCAATTCCCCGAAGGCGACGTGCAGCATTGGTGGCTGCCGCGAACCGAGGCAGGCGTCCGCACCATGATTTCCGACGACGTGGTCTGGCTCGCCCACGCCACGGCACATTACTTGCTGGTGACCGGCGATACCGCGATCCTCAGGGAACAATTGCCCTTCATCGAAGGGCCGTCGCTGGAAGAAGGCGAGCACGACGCCTTTTTCACGCCGGAGATATCGAAGAAGACCGCTTCACTCTATGATCATTGTGCGCGCGCACTTGACCTTGCCATCAAGCGCAGCAGCCCCGCCGGACTGCCGCTGATCCTCGGCGGTGACTGGAACGACGGCATGAACCGTGTCGGCGAGCACGGTAAGGGCGAGAGCGTCTGGCTGGGTTGGTTCCTGCTGAAGACGCTGGGCGACTTTGCAGCTGTCGCCAAGGCGGAAGGCGACGCCAAGCGTGCGCAAGCCTGGACAAAACACGCGGGCGTGCTGAAGCGGGCGCTGGAAAGCACGGCCTGGGACGGTGAATGGTACCGTCGCGGCAGCTTCGACGACGGCACGCCGCTGGGGTCGCGCAACTCGCAGGAATGCAAGATCGACTCGATTGCCCAGTCGTGGAGCGTGCTGTCGGGCGAGGGCGATCCGGCGCGATCGACGACGGCGATGCAGCAGGCGATGAAAATGCTCGTCGACGACGAGCTCAACATCGTCAAGCTTTTCACGCCGCCCTTCTCCAGGACGGAACAGAACCCAGGCTACATCAAGAGCTACCCGCCGGGTGTCCGTGAAAACGGCGGCCAGTATACCCACGCGGCGACATGGTTCGTCATTGCGCTCGCCGAAATGGGGCGCGTCGACGACGCCTACCGCTGCTTCTCGATGCTCAACCCGGTCAACCATGCGTTCGACGAGGCCGCTGCCGAGCACTACCGCGTCGAGCCTTACGTCGTCGCGGCAGACGTCTATGCCGGGCAAGGCAAGGGCGGCCGCGGCGGCTGGACCTGGTATACCGGCTCGGCCGGCTGGCTTTATCGCGCGGCGGTCGAAGGCATCCTCGGCATCGAGCGCAGGGGCGAGCGCATCCAGTTCAGGCCGAAACTGCCCAGCCATTGGGATGGCTATGCGGCAACGCTCAAGGTGCTGGGGGCCGAGCTCAGGGTTCAGGTTGTCCGCGACAAGAAGGCCAAAGCCGTCTCGCTCGAGGTAAATGGTAAAAAGACGAAGGCTTCGTCTTTCGAACCGAAAGCCGGCGACAAGGCCGATCTGGTCGTCAGGATACCGGCGTAGCTTCAAGGATTTGGAACGTCTTTGTGCATCTTGAGGATGTGCGTTATTTAAAGTTGCTCGAGCAATTCTATTACGCATGAGATTTCCCAAAAGCCGATGCAGGCTTTTGGGATTCGTACATGCCAAGTTGCTGATTAAAATTTCGGCAGTGCTTCCTGCCTGCCACGATTTTGCCGCAAGGCTGACATTTTACCTTTCTTCTCAAACCGTTAGGTGATCACGACAGATTTCGCAGCGTCGCCATCTTTTGTTCGCGAATTGGGAACTGAAGGGGTACGAGGGCATTGTTTCGCGACACGTCAACGAGTACGAGTCAGAAAATGATGCAGTGCACAATAACAATTTGCCGGAGTAGCTGAAGTGTCCCTTCTGCAAATCTACTGGAGAGCGCTCGGTTATCTCGCTGCCGACAGAAAACGCGTCGCGTTTATCTGTGGGGCGAATGTCGCGCTTGCGATTATCGCCATCCTTGAGCCGATCATGTTCGGACGGGTGATCGATGCCATTTCGGATAGCGGCTCGGTCTTTTCGACGCTCGGCCTATGGGCCGGTATCGGCGTCTTCAACGTCATCGCCTTCGTTCTGGTGGCGCGCGGCGCGGACCGTTTTGCCCATGCGCGGCGCAGCGAGGTTCTTTGCCAGTCATTCGAGCGCGTGATCACCATGCCGCTTGCCTGGCATCATCAGCGCGGCACCTCCAATTCCCTGCATACGCTGCTGCGCGCGGTCGAGACCTTGTTCAGCCTCTGGCTCGAGTTCATGAGGCAGCATTTGTCCACGGTTGTCGCACTGGTTCTGCTGGTGCCGACGGCGCTCAGCATGGATATTCGCATGTCGATGGTCCTGCTGGCGCTGGGCGCGCTCTACGTCGGAATCGGCCGGCTGGTGATGCGTCGCACCAGGGAAGGCCAGGCGTCCGTGGAGCGGCATTTTCACCAGGTGTTCGCGCATGTGAGCGACTCGGTCAGCAATGTCGCCGTGCTGCAGAGCTACAATCGCATCGGCCACGAGACCGACGCCTTGAAGCGCTATGTCAAGAATCTGCTTGATGCGCAGTATCCGGTGCTCGACTGGTGGGCGTTGGCCAACGCCCTGCACCGTCTGTCGTCGACCATTTCGATGATGGTCGTGCTGTTGATCGGCTCCTATCTGGTCATGCATGGCCAATTGCGTATCGGTGACGTCATCGCGTTTACCGGCTTTGCCACGCTGCTGATCGCCCGGCTCGACCAGATGTCGGCCTTCGCCAACCAGATTTCGGAAGCCAGGGCCAAGCTCGAGGAATTTTATCGCCTTGAGGACTCCGCGGCCGAGGCCGCCGAGCCGGACGGGTTGCGTGACCTGGTCAACGTCACTGGTCATGTGCGTTTCGAAAACGTCAACTTCGAATTCGCCAATTCGGGGCAGGGCGTGAACGACGTGTCGTTCGAGGTCCATGCCGGCCAGACCGTGGCCATCGTCGGCCCGACGGGCGCAGGCAAGACCACGCTGATCAATCTCCTGCAGCGGGTCTTTTCGCCGTCCAGCGGCCGTATCCTGATCGATGGCATCGATACCCGCACGGTGACCCGCAAGTCGCTGCGCCACTCGATCGCCACCGTGTTCCAGGATGCCGGCCTGCTCAACCGCTCGATCGAGGACAATATCCGCGTCGGGCGCGCCGAGGCGACCTATGATGAGGTCCACGCCGCCGCCAATGCCGCTGCCGCGCAGGATTTCATCCTGTCGAAGAGCAACGGCTACGATACGGTCGTCGGCGAACGCGGTGGACAACTTTCGGGCGGCGAGCGCCAGCGTATCGCAATTGCGCGCGCCGTGCTGAAGGATTCACCCATCCTGGTGCTCGACGAAGCGACGAGCGCCCTTGACGTCGAGACGGAAGACCGCGTCAAGGAAGCGATCGACGAATTGCGGCGCGGACGCACGACCTTCATTATCGCGCACCGCCTGACCACTGTTCGCGATGCCGATCTGGTCGTCTTCATGGACAAGGGCAAGGTGGTCGAAATGGGTGGCTTCGCCGAATTGTCGATGCGCAATGGCCGCTTCGCCAGCCTGTTGCGCGCCGGCGGCCTGCTCAACGACGAGGAAGTCCGCCGCCTCAGCCGCACCATCACGGACGCGGCCGCGTGAGTTCTTCCCTTCTCCCCTTGTGGGAGAAGGTGTCGCCGAAGGCGACGGATGAGGGGTGTTCCAGCTTGGCGCCGGCCTCACCCCCTCCAGCACCCCTCATCCGGCTCGGCGCTAACGCGCCGATCCACCGCCCGGGGCGAGTCACGGACCTCGCCCGCCCTTCGGGCCCCACAGAGGGAGAGGGGAACGCGCACCTGCGACACCGCCACTCGATTGCCCCAAACGCGTCGCCGGTTTATGTAGAGCCGCATGAGTGACCTGACTTCACGCCTCAGCGGCTGGATGGATTTCGCCAACCCGACGCGGTTTGTCGGGTTGGCCGACAAGGTGGTGCCGTGGCTGGCAACCATCGCCACACTCCTCCTGGCCGCCGGGCTCTACATGAGCTTCACGGCGCCGGAAGATTTCCAGCAAGGCATGACCGTACGTATCATGTACATCCATGTGCCCTTCGCCTGGCTGGCCATGATGTGTTTCACGCTGATGGCGGTTTCCGCATTGGGCACGCTTGTATGGCGCCATCCGCTGGCCGATGTCGCGCTGAAATCGGCGGCACCCATCGGCGCCGTCTTTACAGCGCTCGCGCTGATCACTGGTTCGATCTGGGGCAAGCCGATGTGGGGCACCTGGTGGGTGTGGGACGCGCGGCTGACCTCAGTGTTCGTGCTGTTCCTGATGTATCTCGGCATCATCGCGCTGACGCGGGCCCTCGACGATGCAGCACGCGCGGCCTGGGCCGCCGCAATCATCACCCTGGTCGGCTTCATCAACATTCCGCTCATCAAATTCTCGGTCGACTGGTGGAACACGCTGCATCAGCCGGCTTCGGTGATCCGGCTCGGTGGGCCGACCATCGATCCCAGCCTGTTGCGGCCGTTGCTGGTGATGGCTTTGGGCTTTACCGTGCTGTTCTTCGCGCTGCATCTGATGGCGATGCGCACGGAAATCCTGCGTCGCCGGGTCATTGCCATGCGCCGCGTCGCGGCACGGCAGGCCGAACGGCAATCAGCCTGACTCACTTCAGCTTTGCCCCTCGCAGGCTCAGGGGGTCAAAGCTCGAAAGCCAAGCAATTGGCTTTCCGTCCGCTCCGCGGACCGCTTCTCATCCCATGCGGCCGCGCGCCGCCACCGGCAGCGTCTCCAGCACCTGTTCTCCGGCGATCAAGTGAACTTCGTCGAACAGATTGGTGACGACGCAGCAATGGTCGGGCACGATGCGCACGCGCTCGCCGATACGCAGCTTGGCGTCGCCGGAAAGCGTGACGTTGCCGTGCTCCTCACTGAGGCTGGTGACGGTGGCGCCGGGAGTACCCAGCAATTCGCCGAAATCGGGCAGCCCCAGCGTATCGCTGGACAAGGCCTTGCTGCCGGCATCGAGGATGGCCCGTGTCGGCGTCGGATGGCTGACCACCGTCGACAGCACCGTCAGCGCGCAATCGTCGAGGCTGCCGACGCCCTTGGCGACCTGGTAGCGGTCGAGATAGATGTAGGTGCCAGGGCGGTACTCGGTGACGACGGAAGCCTCGCTTGCGCGCCACAAATCCGGCGTGCCGCCGCTGGAGATGCGTTCGCAGGCGAGGCCGGATGCGGCGAGCGCCTGGCGCGCATCGGCGAGCCAAGTCTCGGCCTCGGCGGCGCGGCCTGCAGCCGGATAGGTCATCAGCCCGCCGAAGGCGAGCCCCCTGGCCTTGTCGATCTCCCTGGCCAGCGCGACAGCCTCGCTGGCCGACTGGACGCCGCAGCGGCCCATGCCGGTATCGCACTCCACCAGCATCTGTAGCGGCCGGCCTGGATCGGTGAAGGTGGCGGCGAGACCCGCAAACGTCTCCATGCTGTCTGATGTCACCGACAGCGTCACGCGGCCATGCAGCGCCTTGAGACGCTCCAGCTTGGCGCGGCCGACAATATTGTAAGGCAGAAAAATGTCGGTGAGCCCGGCATCGGCCATCACCTCGGCTTCACCGATCTTCTGGCAGGTGATGCCGACCGCACCTGCTGCGATCTGCTTCTTGGCCCAGTAAGGCAGTTTGTGGGTCTTGATGTGCGGCCTGAGCTTCAGCCCGTGGCGGTCGGCGTGGGCCTGCGCCCGCGCGATGTTGGCTTCGGCGCGGTCGACATCGATCAGGATCGCGGGTGTATCGAGGTCGTCTATGCTCAGCATGGAATTTCACCCTGGGATTTGCCTGGACTTATGGCCTTGATCGGCCCGGATGTCATGAGGCCAGCACGCGGTTTACGTCGACACCGGATCGGTGTTCGGCTATTCGGTTTGGAGATCGCCCAAGCCGACGGGAAGGAACCACAACCATGAAACGCTCCGCTATCAACGACATCATCCGCGACGCCGATGCCTTCATCCGTTCGTTCGGCTACATCATGCCGCCCTTCGCCTATTGGACCCCGGAACAGATGAAGGCGCGCCGGCAGGATTCGTCGGCCATCTTCTCCTCGCGGCTCGGCTGGGACATCACCGATTACGGCCAGGGCAAGTTCGACGAGCTCGGCCTCTTCCTGTTCACCGTCCGCAACGGTCGCTACGAGGACATGAAGAAGGGCATGGGCATGCTCTATGCCGAGAAGATCATGATCTCGCGCAAGGATCAGCTGTCGCCGATGCATCGTCACAACATCAAGGCTGAGGACATCATCAACCGCGGCGGCGGCAAGCTGGTGCTGGAGCTGTTCATGCACGATCGCGATGGCGGCATCGACCCGAAGGCGGAAGTATCGGTGCCGGTCGACGGGACTATCCACCGGCTGCCGGCGGGCGGGCTCCTGAAGCTCGATCCGGGCGAGAGCGTGACGCTGCTGCCGGGCGTCTGGCATGCCTTCTGGGCCGAGGGCAAGGATGTGCTGATCGGCGAGGTTTCGACCGTCAACGACGATCTCACCGACAATGTCTTCCGCGAGCCGATCGGCCGCTTCGCGGACGTCGACGAGGACGTCGCGCCGCTGCACCTCCTGGTGTCGGACTACGAGAAGTGGGTGGGTAAGACGGCCTTTCGTTCCTAACGCTGATGCTTGTCTTCCTTTCGCTTGCCCAGCAGCAGCTTTCGCTCGAGATGGGCTCGCAGGTCGCCGTAATACGCGGTCAGGAACGGGCGGGCATCATGCGCCTGCGGCGTTGAACCGCTCTTGCGTCCGATCGTCTCAGCCACCGCCCGCAGCGCGAAATAGTCGTCGCGGCGCAGCACTTCTTCCAGCTTGTGCAGTTCGGCGATGCCATAGGCATCGAGCTGCGCGTGGCTGAACTGAAAAGTTCTGGCGACCGGATCTTTTCGTGCCGACAGATCCCCCATCAGCGTGCGCTTAGGGGCCTCGACGACCCAGGTTCCCGCCAGGAGGTCGCCAATCCGCAACCGGTCGCGATTGAAAAGCGGGAACAAGGCGAACAGCAGCGCCCATACCAGCCCAAAAACTGTCGTCAGCGTATCGGCGACGCCCATTCCACCGCGTCCGGCGATAATCGACAGCGGCAGAAAGACTTCGATCTCGCGCATCAGATTGCGGGCGATGACCTGATCGACCGACAGGCCGGCTCCGTTGCGTGACGCCACCCTGATGCCGATGATCCGCTTGCCGGGGGTGGCCGCGCGCCGGCCCGCCTCGAAGGCGATGAAATAGACGTTTCGCAGAAAAAAGATCGCGATGATCCAGACGATGAAAAGCGGCTGCAATTTATCAGTGCCGAAACCTGTTACCCCGAACAGCGCAACCATCGTGACCGCGATTGCAGCCATGGCGATAAACACGACATCGAGCAGGAAAGCGACGCCATTGCCGAACTCAAGGACGCGAGGTCGAGGCGGTGCGCCGCGTCGATCTCGCCGTCGACAGCGGCGAGATCATCGCGCTGGTCGGCGCCAATGGCGCCGGCAAGAGCTCGACGCTTGGCGCCATTGCCGGGCTGGTCCCGGCCGTCTCGGGGAAAGTGGTCTTCGATGGCGTCGACATCACCGGCCTGGCGCCTGAGGCGATCGCCCGCAAGGGGGTGTCGCTGGTGCCGGAAGGCCGGCGCATTTTCGCCGGCCTGACCGTGGCCGACAATCTGCGTCTCGGCGGTGCGATGCACCTGCCGGCGGTGGAGGCGAGGGTGCGCGAAGAGGAGATGCTGGAGCTGTTTCCGATCCTGCGGCGCTACCACCGTGTCAAGGGCGGCAATCTCTCCGGCGGCGAGCAGCAGATGCTGGCGATCGCTCGCGCATTGATGGGCAAGCCGCGCATGGTGCTGCTCGACGAACCGTCGCTCGGTCTTGCCCCGCAATTGATCGACACGGTCTTCGACCTGATCGCCGAACTGCGCCGCAGCGGGCTGACCATCCTTCTCGTCGAGCAGAACGTGGCGCTGGCGCTGGAGGTCGCCGACCGCGCCATCGTGCTTGCCAATGGCGAGGTGGTGCTGTCGGGCACCGCCAAGGAACTCGCCACCTCGGACCTCGTCCGCCAAGCCTATCTCGGAGCCTGAGCCATGATCGCGCAGCAGATCATCAATGCGGTGAGCCTCGGCGGCGTCTATGCGCTGCTGGCACTTGGTTTGGCGATCGTCTTTTCCATCGTCGGCCTGATCAATTTCGCCCATGGCGAACTGATGACATTGTCGGGCTATGCCTTGCTTGCCGCGCTGGTTTTCGGTCTGCCGTTTCCAGCGGCGGTGCTCGTCGCCGTCTCCTGCGGCGCGCTCGCAGCGGTTGCCATGGAGCGTGTTGCCTTTCGCCCGATGCGCGGCGCCAGCGTCACCAGCCTGCTTCTGACCAGCTTCGCCGTTTCGAGCCTGCTGAAGGTCGTCTTCCAGAACGGCATCTCGGCTCGGCCGCAGCCGGTCGCCATGCCCGGCTGGATGACCGGCGCCTTCTCGTTCGGCGACTTCACCATCGGCGTCGGCCCGAGCATCTCCATCGTTGTCTCGGCCCTGGCCTTGATTGCGCTGGAACTCTTCCTGCGCCGCACGGTGACTGGCACCGCCATGCGCGCCGCGGCCGAGGATTTCAACGTCGTCCGCCTGATGGGCATCCCGGCCAGCCGCATCATCGCCACCGCCTTTTTGCTTTCCGGCCTGCTCGCCGGACTGGCGGCGATGCTGTGGGTGGCGCAGCGCGCTTCCGTCGACCCGCTGATGGGCTTTACCCCAGTGCTGAAGGCGTTCATCGCCGCCGTCGTCGGCGGGCTGGGCAGCCTGCCCGGTGCTGTCGCTGGCGGCTTCCTGCTCGGCATCATCGAAGTGTTGCTGCAGGCGACGCTGCCGGCGGCGGTCGCACCCTACCGCGACGCCATCGTGCTGTCGGGCGTCATCGCCGTGCTGCTGGTGCGGCCGCAAGGCCTGATCCCGGCGGTTCGCGTGCAGCGGAGCTAGAGCATGATCCCGAAAAGTGGGAACCGGTTTTCGGAAAAGATCATGCAACAATAAGAAGGTACTATGTACACGAAACCCGAATTCGCACCGCTGTCGCTGGACGAGGTGTTTGGCCTGTTCGAGGCGGCGGCCTTCGCCACGGTGGTGACATCGGGACCACAGGGGATCGTCGCATCGCATCTGCCCTTCGTGCTCGACCGCGAGCGGGGAGCGAACGGCACGCTGGTGTCGCATCTGGCCCGGCAGAACCCGCACAGCGCGCGGATCGCCGAGGGCAGGGAGACAATGGCAATCTTCCACGGACCGCATGGCTATATCTCGCCATCCTGGTATCCGCGCAACCCGGTGCGCGACAGCGCGCCGACCTGGCATTTCGCCGTCGTCCATTGCCATGGCCGGCCGTTTCAGCTCGACGATCACGCCACCGCCCGGCATCTGCAGCGGCTTGTCGACGTGCTGGAAAAGGACCGCGACGATCGCTGGCGCATGCGCGAACTCGGGCCGGGCGGCATGCAGCGGCGCGTCCCGCATATTCTGGGTTTCGACCTGCCGATCGAACGGCTCGAGGCCAAGTTCAAGATGGGCCAGGACGAACGGCTCTACGACACCAATGCCGCGATTGGCACGCTGGAGCAGAGCGATCCGGCACTGGCGACGATGATGAAGGCGCACAACGCGTATCGCAAGGACTGACCGTTGCAGCAATGCGGGCAAGGACAAAATGATCCCGAATCTCAACATCGTTCCCTTCGTCAGCGTCGACCACATGATGAAGCTGGTGCTGAGGATCGGCGTCGAGCGTTTCCTCACCGAGCTCGCCTTCTATATCGAGGACGATTTCCGCCGCTGGGAGGCCTTCGACAAGTCGCCACGCCTCGCCTCGCATAGCGCCGAGGGCGTCATCGAGCTGATGCCGACCAGCGACGGCGAGGTCTATGGCTTCAAATATGTGAATGGCCATCCGAAGAACATGCGCGAAGGCCGCCAGACGGTGACCGCTTTCGGCATGCTCGCCGACGTCCACAACGGCTACCCGGTGCTGCTGTCGGAAATGACGATCCTGACCGCACTGCGCACCGCGGCGATGTCGGCACTGGCGGCCAGGCACCTGGCGCCGAAAGATGCCGACTGCATGGCGCTGATCGGCAATGGCGCCCAGGCCGAATTCCAGGCACTGGCCTTCAAGGCCTTGCTCGGTGTGCGCGAATTGCGCTTGTACGACATCGACCGCACGGCGACGGAAAAATGCATTCGCAATCTCACCGGGCTGGGCTTCGACATGGTCGCCT
This sequence comes from Mesorhizobium sp. WSM4816, assembly GCF_055811535.1. Lineage (NCBI taxonomy): Bacteria > Pseudomonadati > Pseudomonadota > Alphaproteobacteria > Hyphomicrobiales > Phyllobacteriaceae > Mesorhizobium > Mesorhizobium sp. WSM4816. The sequence goes on from NZ_JBVVQR010000041.1 coordinate 38,068, forward strand.
GCCGCTCTACCGAAGAGGCCGTCGAGGGAGCCGGGATCATCACCACCGTCACCGCCGACAAGCAGTATGCCACCATCCTCACCGACAACATGGTCGGCTCGGGCGTCCACATCAACGCCGTCGGCGGCGATTGTCCTGGCAAAACCGAACTGCATCGCGACATCCTGCTGCGCTCCGATATCTTCGTCGAATATCCGCCGCAGACCCGCATCGAGGGCGAGGTCCAGCAGCTTGCACCCGATCATCCGGTGACCGAGCTGTGGCGGGTCATTGCCGGCTTGGCTGAAGGCCGCCGCGATGCCAGCCAGATCACGCTGTTCGATTCCGTCGGCTTCGCCATCGAGGATTTTTCGGCGCTGCGCTATATCAGGGACCAGTTGCCGTCGACCGGCCTCTACCAGCAACTCGACATGCTGGCCGACCCAGACGAGCCGCGCGACCTGTTCGGGATGCTGTTGAGAGCGGCGGCTGCGAAGACCGCGCAGGTGGCGTCGTAGCGCCGGTGGGCAGCGCAAACGTCGAGCCATTGCCTTCGGCGGGGTGACAGCAGCAGAAAAATCCCGTATACTCACATAAAGATGTCTTTATGTCGCTTAAGCGCGACCGTCGCTCAGAGGACGAAATATGTCGCAAAACCCAACATCGCTGGACGAACTGTTCGGCCCCGTCGCGGCCAAGCCCGACGGTTCGGAAGTGCTTGCTGCACTGACGGCGGCGGCGCGCGAACGCATCCTCATCCTCGATGGCGCCATGGGCACGCAGATTCAGGGCCTGGGCTTCGACGAGAACCATTTCCGTGGCGACAAATTCGCCGAGTGCGCCTGCCATCAGCAGGGCAACAACGACCTGCTGATCCTGACGCAGCCCAAGGCGATCGAGGAGATTCACTATCAATACGCCATCGCCGGGGCGGACATTCTTGAAACCAACACCTTCTCCTCGACCTCCATCGCCCAGGCTGATTACGGCATGGAGGACGCGGTCTACGCGCTGAACCGCGACGGTGCACGGCTGGTGCGCTGGGCAGCGGCAAGGGCTGAGCAGGAGGATGGCAAGCGTCGTTTCGTCGCCGGTGCGCTGGGGCCGACCAACCGCACCGCCTCGATGTCGCCCGACGTCAACAATCCCGGCTACCGCGCCGTGACATTCGACGAATTGCGCCTTGCCTATGGCGAGCAGCTGCGCGGTCTCATTGACGGCGGTGCCGACATCATTCTGATCGAGACCATTTTTGATACGCTGAATGCCAAGGCGGCAATCTTCGCCTGCAACGAGATCTTCATCGAGAACGGTGTGCATCTGCCGGTGATGATTTCCGGCACGATCACCGACCTGTCGGGCCGCACGCTGTCGGGCCAGACGCCGACGGCTTTCTGGCATTCGGTCCGCCACGCCAACCCGTTCACGATAGGCCTCAATTGCGCGCTGGGCGCCAAAGCCATGCGCGCGCATCTGGACGAAATATCCGGCGTCGCCGACACCTTTGTTTGCGCCTATCCGAATGCCGGCCTGCCCAACGAATTCGGCCAATATGACGAAAGCCCGGAGTTCATGGCTGCGCAGATCGAGGATTTCGCGCGCGACGGCCTGGTCAATATCGTCGGTGGCTGCTGCGGCTCGACGCCCGACCACATCCGCGCCATCGCACAGGCCGTGAAGAAATATCCGCCGCGCCCTGTTCCCGACATCGAGCCACAGATGCGCCTTTCGGGGCTTGAGCCGTTCACGCTGACCGACGAGATTCCGTTCGTCAATGTCGGCGAGCGCACGAATGTCACCGGCTCGGCGAAATTCAGGAAGCTGATCACCGCGGGCGACTATGCCGCGGCGCTCGAAATCGCCCGCGACCAGGTCGCCAACGGCGCGCAGATCATCGACATCAACATGGACGAAGGCCTGATCGATTCGAAGCAGGCAATGGTCTGTTATCTCAACCTGATCGCCGCCGAGCCGGACATTGCCCGTGTACCCGTGATGATCGACAGCTCCAAATGGGAGATCATCGAAGCCGGCCTGAAATGCGTGCAGGGCAAGCCGCTGGTCAATTCCATCTCGATGAAGGAGGGCGAGGAGGCTTTTCTGCACCATGCGAAGCTCGTCCGCGCGTATGGCGCGGCGGTGGTCGTCATGGCCTTCGACGAGGACGGCCAGGCCGACACCAAGGCGCGCAAGGTCGAAATCTGCACCCGCGCCTACAGACTGTTGACCGAGCAGGCCGGATTCCCGCCCGAGGACATCGTTTTCGACCCGAACATCTTTGCCATCGCCACCGGCATCGACGAGCACAACAATTACGGCGTCGACTTCATCGAAGCCGCCAGGCAGATCACCGCGACGCTTCCGCATGTCCACATATCGGGCGGCGTGTCGAACCTCTCCTTCTCGTTTCGCGGCAACGAGCCGGTGCGCGAGGCCATGCATGCCGTGTTCCTCTACCATGCCATCCAGGCCGGCATGGACATGGGCATCGTCAACGCCGGACAGCTTGCCGTCTATGACACCATCGATCCGGAACTGCGCGAAGCCTGCGAGGACGTCGTCAACAACCGCCAGCCGAAGGGCGGCGGCAGCGCGACCGAACGCCTGCTGGAACTCGCCGAACGTTTTAGGGGCACGGCGGGCAAGGAAGCGCAGGAACGCGATCTCGCCTGGCGCGACTGGCCGGTCGAGCAGCGCATTTCGCACGCACTGGTCAACGGCATCACCGAATTCATCGACCAGGACACGGACGAGGCGCGGCGCGCCGCCGAGCGTCCGCTGCACGTCATCGAAGGTCCGCTGATGGCAGGCATGAATGTCGTCGGCGACCTGTTCGGCGCGGGAAAGATGTTCCTGCCGCAAGTGGTGAAATCCGCCCGCGTCATGAAACAGGCCGTCGCCGGCCTGCTGCCGCACATGGAGGCGGAGAAGCTGGCGAATGCCGCCAAAGGCATCGACACCGGCGAGCGCCAGACCGCCGGCAAGATCCTGATGGCGACGGTGAAGGGCGATGTCCACGACATCGGCAAGAACATCGTCGGCGTGGTTCTGGCCTGCAACAATTACGAGATCATCGACCTCGGCGTCATGGTGCCAGCGGCAAAGATCCTGCAGACGGCGCGCGAGCTAAAGGTCGACATCATCGGTCTGTCCGGCCTGATCACGCCCTCGCTCGACGAGATGGCGCACATGGCCGCCGAGATGGAGCGCGAAGGTTTTGACATTCCGCTGTTGATCGGCGGTGCTACGACCAGCCGCGTGCATACCGCAGTAAAGATCCATCCGCGCTATATCAGTGGCCAGACGGTCTATGTCGCCGATGCCAGCCGCGCCGTCGGCGTGGTGTCGGCACTTTTGTCGAACGAGACCAGGGGCGGTTATGTCGACAACGTTCGCGCCGAATACAAGAAGGTCGCCGATGCGCATGCGCGCAGCGAAGCCGACAAGCAGCGCCTGCCGCTGGCCAAGGCGCGGGCCAACGCCCACAGGATTGACTGGTCGGCCTACGCGCCGCCAAAACCGTCCTTCCTCGGCCTGAAAACCTTCGAAGCCTGGGATCTGGCCGAGCTCGCGCGCTATATCGACTGGACGCCGTTCTTCCAGACCTGGGAGCTGAAGGGTCGCTATCCCAAAATCCTAGACGACGAGGCGCAAGGGCCGGCGGCACGCCAGCTCTTCGACGACGCCCAGGCGATGCTGGCCAAGATCATTGCGGAAAAATGGTTCGCGCCAAAGGGCGTCATCGGCTTCTGGCCGGCGAATACCGTCGGCGACGACATCAGGCTGTTCACCGATGATGCCGGGTCGCAGGAGCTGGCGACCTTCTTCACGCTGCGCCAGCAGCTGACCAAGCGCGACGGCAAGGCGAACGTCGCGCTATCGGATTTCGTCGCGCCTTTGGACAGCGGCAAGGCCGACTATCTCGGCGGCTTCATCGTCACCGCCGGCATCGAGGAAGCGGCGATCGCGGAGCGCTTCGAACGGGCCAACGACGACTACTCGTCGATCATGGTCAAGGCGCTGGCCGACCGTTTCGCCGAGGCCTTCGCCGAGCGCCTGCACGAGAAGGTGCGCAAGGAGTTCTGGGCCTATGCCCCGGATGAGGATCTGGCGCCGGACGAGCTGATCGGCGAACCCTATCGCGGTATTCGCCCGGCGCCCGGCTATCCGGCGCAGCCCGACCACACCGAGAAAGCGACGCTGTTCTGCCTGCTCGACGGCGAGCGCAACGCCGGCGTCAGCCTGACCGAGAGCTTTGCGATGTGGCCCGGCTCCTCCGTGTCCGGCATCTACCTGTCGCATCCCGAAAGCTATTATTTCGGCGTGGCTAAGGTCGAGCGCGACCAGGTCGAGGACTATGCGCGCCGCAAGGCCATGCCGCTCGCCGAGGTCGAGCGCTGGCTCGGCCCTATACTCAACTATGTGCCGACCCCCTTCGCCGAAGCCGCGCAGTAAGGCAGCAGCTTTTGACCTGGCCATCGCGGCCGATGACCAGGTGCGTCGCTTCGAGAGCAATGGCCTGGCCCGCTCATCATGCGATGAAAGGAGAGCCCTATGCAGACCCCGACTGCAGAAGAAACGGAAATCCGCAAAGGCCTGGATGACCTGGTGCAGGCATTGCGGGCCAAGGACATAGAAGCCCTGATGGCACACTATGCCGCGGCTACTGTCGTATTCGACATCAGGCCGCCGCTGCGGATCGAGAGCGCCGATGCCTATCGAACGAACTTCGAGGCGTGGTTTGCCTCGGTTGACGGTCCGATCGATTATGAGGTGCACGAGCTGCTCGTCACGGTCAGGGACAACGTGGCGTTCTGCCATGGTCTGTGCCACGTCAGAAGCAAAAGAACCAACGGGGAGAAGTCCGACTATTGGGTGCGGGTGACGTCGGGTTTGCGGAAGATGAGCGACCGCTGGATGATCACGCACGAACACATATCCATGCCGATCGATCTCCGGACAATGCAGGCACAGCCGGAGTTTCAGTCGTAGCTCCGCGGACGTTTCGCACGACAACAAATTTCTTCCGGCGCTGCCCGTCGACCGACCTCGCCAAGAGGCTTGCCGAAATCGCTGACCCCATCGATCGGGGCCGGTGAAGCGCGAGGCTTGCACAAAGGGGAAAGGTGGGTCGGTCGCAGCACCCTGCGCACACGCGGTTTCAGTTCAGCCCCGGTGGTGCACCGTACCGCCACGGATTGACGCGCGACACTTTAGCTGCAAGGTATATTAACGTTCTGTTTACCATATATATTGGTCTCGGCAGGGACTTGAGGGGGCAATTTGGAACCGTTTCTGGGCGCGAACCGCCTTAATTGGGATGATCGAGCCGAGCTGCATTCGACCGACACAACGGGCAGCTACCACATAGAAAATGTACTGGCTGGCGGATCCAATCTCTATGAGCTGGAAACGCGCGAGGTCGGTGACATTGTCGGCAAGGATATCGTCCATCTGCAATGCCATATCGGGCTCGACACGATCAGCTTGAAGAATCTGGGCGCGGGCAGCGTGACCGGCCTCGACTTTTCACCGACGGCGATCGCAGCAGCGCGGGATTTCGCCGCAAAGGCAGGCACTGACGTGCGCTTCGTGGAGGCGCCACTGTTCGAGGCAGTCGAAGCGCTTGGCCGAACCTTTGACATCGCTTACGTTACCTGGGGTTCGGTAAACTGGCTTGACGACGTGTTCCGCTGGGCGCGGGTTGTTGCCGATCTGCTGCGGCCCGGCGGCCGGCTCTATCTCGCCGAGGGCCATCCGTTGATGTTCCAGTGTGACCGCAAGGCTGCGGCGCTGGAGTTCAAGCATGACTGGCGAACGCCAATAGCTCGACCACTCGCATGGAACGAAGAACTCACCTATACCGGCGACGACCGCATCTTGAAACATCCGCGCTACTATGAGTGGATTCATCCGGTCAGCGACGTGGTGAACGCGCTGATTTCAGCTGGGCTGACGCTGGATTTTCTCAATGAGCATGACACGGTTTCGTGGCAGCACTTTTCATTTGCCGTGAGGGCCGGCAAGGATATGTACGGCCTGCCAGAGAACTCTCCCAAGATCCCAATGGCCTATTCCATTGGCGCGACGAAACGTAGCGTCGGCAAGATACCCTACCTGGTTACCGCCAAGGCGATTGAGGGCCACTAATGCATGTCGCGCAAAAGCATGCCCTCGGGCTTGAACGAGGGTGTGCAGCGGTTTTGCGATAACGACATGCATCAAACAAAACCTGAAGCGCGATGCATCAATCCATTCAGCCGCAACGCGCGTTAAGTCGTCAGCCGGAGCCGCAGGTCCGTGTCAGCCACTCCGGCCACCTCTGGCGGTTGGAGGGTGCGAAATTTTTAGGACCCGTGAAGGTCAAAATTAAACATTGATAGCTAATATACCTTGGTCGGGTTGGCCCAGAACCTGAATAGTATCTGAGGAATCGCCTATTGGCTCCTTTCCGCGCTAGGTTCGGCGGTATCAAGAAGGCCGTTTTCTCGTCGGCAAATATCCCGGCGGCAATGGCGGTGATCGTTATTGCCATTGGCGCAGCGTTCGCGGACCACCAGAACAAAATCGTCTCGGATCAAGCCGCCCGAGCCGATGTCCTGGCCAAGGTCAATCTTATCCGCGCCAAGCTTGAAGGCAACATCAACGGAAACCTTCAACTGGTGCAGGGACTGGTCGCGGCGGTCGTGACTGAGCCCTATATGGGACAGCAACGCTTCGCCTCGCTGGCGAGCAACCTGTTTGGCAGGGGCTCGCAATTGAAGAATATTGCCGGCGCGCCCGATCTGGTCATTTCTCTGATGTACCCGATGAATGGCAACGACAAGGCCATAGGCCTCGATTACCGCAAGGACGAGCGGCAGCGTCTGGCCGCGCTAAGGGCGCGAGACAAGCGCGAGCTAATTCTTGCCGGTCCCGTCGACTTGAGGCAGGGAGGGCAAGGCTTCGTCGGCCGTATTCCGGTCTTTGTACGCAGTGCGGGCAACACCGAAAGGTTCTGGGGCATCATTTCGGCCGTTGTCGACGTTCAGCGCCTTTATAAGGCGAGCGGCCTGCTTGACGATGATCTCGGGATTGACATAGCGCTGATTGGTAAGGACGCTCTCGGTCCAGGCGGAGAGCAATTCTTCGGCAATGAGCGCGTCGCCAAGAGCAATCCGGTGACAGCCGACGTCCTGCTTCCGTCCGGTTCGTGGCGGATCGCAGCCATTCCCAAAAACGGCTGGCCTTCGACGCCCGACAACGCGTGGTTCTTGCGCTCCATCATGGCGGTGGCCGGGGCGTTGGTTGTGATCCCATTCCTGGTTACCGGTCGCCTGATTGGCGAGAGACAGCGCAACTATGCGGAACTGAGTCGATTGTCGAGACGCCTGGAACTCGCTCTGGAAGCATCGGCTATTGGCGTTTGGGAACACGATCTCGCGACCAACGAACTGACGTGGGACGACCGCGTCAATGAAATATACGGCAAACCAGCCGGGGAGGGCCGCGGCTACCTGGACTGGGCGGGAGCGATCCACCCGGATGATTTGGCTGGCGCCAACGCCGATTTCGACCGCGCGATGGCCGACGGCGGGCCATATTTGTCGGAGTACCGGATTATTCGGCCGGATGGCCAGATTCGCCATGTCCGATCCAAGGCGATAATTTACCGGCACGCAAACGACACCCCAAAAATGATTGGCGCCGAATGGGATGTGACAGCCGACGTCCTGCTGAACAAGGACCTGGTTCGCGCAAAACAGCTTTCCGAGTCGAAAAATGCAGAACTCGAATCGGCCAAGGCGCGCATAGAGCACATTGCGCTCCACGATTCGCTGACCGGTTTGCCCAACCGGCGTTACCTCGACCAGGTGCTGGAAGATTACGCGGCAAACGCCAGGCGGACCGGCGGGTATGCGGCACTGCTCCACATTGATCTCGATCGGTTCAAGCACATTAACGATACGCTTGGCCACGCCGCAGGCGACGCAATGCTTGTTCACGCCTCGACCGTCCTCCGATCCAAGGTCGATGGCGAGGGATTCGTCGCTCGGATCGGAGGAGACGAATTCATCGTCCTGTGCGTGGTGCATGACGATATCGAGCAACTGGCGCTGCTCGCTGACCGCGTCATCAGCCAGATGCGGGAACCGGTCTACTATCAGGGCCATCGATGCCGTTTTGGCGTGAGCGTGGGAATTGCAGTCGATAACGGAAAAGATGTCGAAGCCAAACACCTGCTGGTCAACGCTGACATCGCGCTTTACCGAGCAAAGAGTCGTGGGCGCAATCGATACGAGTTCTTCACCGAGGCGATGCAAAGCGAGATCGTCGAGACAAAACGGATTGCCGACGAAATTCTCGGCGGCCTTGAGCGCAACGAGTTCATTCCCTTTTACCAGCCGCAATTTGACGCAAAAACGCTTGAAATTGTTGGGGTTGAGGCGCTGGCGCGATGGCGGCATCCGGAGAAGGGCATTTTGGCGCCCGACGTCTTCCTAAGGATTGCGGAAGAATTGAATGTCGTCTCGATCATCGATCGAAACATATTAGAGCAATCGCTTTTGGATCTCGAAGGGTGGTCTGCTGCGAATCTCCATATTCCGCGGGTGTCAGTCAACGTTTCGGCACGCCGCCTTCAGGATGAGGAACTCATAAAGAGTCTTAGGGAACTAAATATCAAGAAGGGAACAGTTGCATTCGAGCTCGTTGAGTCAATTTTCCTTGACGAAAATGATGATTTTGTTACCTGGAATCTTGAGCAGATAAAAGAGCTCGGCATTGACATAGAAATAGACGATTTTGGCACGGGCTATGCCTCTATAGTCAGCTTGCTCAAGCTGCAGCCTCGCCGGCTGAAGATTGATCGCCAATTGGTCATTCCTATTGTCAAATCGCCGCAACGAAGGCAGGTCGTCTCATCGATCATTGAAATCGGCAAATCCCTGGGTATCGAGGTCGTAGCCGAGGGTGTCGAGACGATGGAGCACGCACAGACACTCAAGAGCTTGGGCTGCGACATACTGCAGGGTTATGCCTTCGGGCATGCGTTGGATGCCGACGGACTAAAGGCCTTCGTTCGATCTCGGCGTCTGCGCACGGAACGGGTTTTGGATGAACCGCTCCGGTTGGGTAGAGTATAAGCGCATAAGCCTCACGCCACAGAGTAGCGCTTCGCTTGAGTCTTGGGATTTGGAGATTGGCCGATCACGGCAGCGAAGTTCTGGGGGCCTATGCACCCGATGAGACCTGGCCCCGGACAAGCTGATCGGCGACCCCTATCTCGGCATCGGCCCGGCAACGGAGGCAGGACCAAACGCACAATGGATATGTCGGCAGACAATCGATGATCTACGGTTAACTGGGAACTAGTCGCGATGTTGCTCGCCGGTTGCGAAGGGGCGCTGTCCTTCATCATGAGGGGATGTGAAACGTCCGGCTCTTCTGCAGGACGTCGTCGCCGATCGCCCGGCAATCGCAGCGGCCGGCGAAGCAGGCCGAAGTGCACTTGTCATTGACCAGGGAACGATATCGGTCCCCATGTGTTAGAAATCCATGGACACTTTGGAACCCCAGGGCCACGGGACGGTGGCCGACATTTTGACATCGGAAGTTGCCAATGCCAGGCAGCGCATCCACCGGACCGAGCTCGCGCTTCAACGTACCGAAGAAATGCTGGCCGACAACCTGGCGCTGCGCAACAGGATACGAACTGCGGTCGAGGCCGCAGACCGCTTAGTGAAGATCGATCCCCCCAGCTTTGAAGGACGTCGCGCGGGTTGAACTGGGCCGGCGTTTCATTCGTCGCGCCCTTCAGGCCACCGGCCCACCACTCTCGCTCCAGAACTTTGCCAACCACATCTACGTCTGGGCTGCACGCTCGCGAACAGCCGGAACCAACGGCGACCACAAGCGGTTTACCAATCAAAGGGACCGCAATGGATTCGGAATAATGGAACTTTTAGATATGGAACTGGCGCGAGCCCGACAGCGGCTTAATCGGGCAGAGCGCTCCCTTGAGCGTGCGAACGAGATGCTGGATGATGACTGCGGTGTTGGCATCAATATCGCGCTGTGCAGCAGGATACGGGTTGCGCAACAGCGCGTAATTGAGGCCAGGTCGCGGTTGACGAAGATCGATCCCACCAGCGCTGACGGAGTTCGCACGGGTTGATCCGGCCCGTCGACGTGCCGCCTCGGGCATATAGGACGATCGGTTCGGCACTCCGGCGGTCGCGCACCAAGCAAGCCAACGCACTGCTTGAGGCGACGCGTTCGGTCCTAAGGCCAACCATTTTGCTTGGCGATCTAACGAATGGCGGGTGCACAGCAGATCCTCGTTGCTGGCGCTACTGCCGCATTTTGGTCCAATTCACAACCGTGCTGTCCAGTTTCCCTTCGCGATTCCCTTTGCTTGCGCTCGATCGGATCGTGGCCAAACCACCAAGGCTGATTTCCAGCCTCGAAGTGCACCATACATCGCTATCTCGGATCGCCTCCGATCATCTACCGATCATGGCACGATTAAATCTCCAGGGGATTCGACAGCTACATTTGCAACCAGATTACCTTTGAAGGGTTCTTGCTACAAATTTTGAGCAAGGCCGGGTTTCTATCTCTGAAGGGTAGAAAATTTTATGGAAGTATCCATTACGCGGATTGCACACGACAACATCAAAGCAGGCAAGAGCGGCTTGCTGCTGGTTCCGGACAATTATGACGCCTTCGCCGGGCGCGTTCTGGCGGCAAGGAGTGCCGTTCGCAGTCTCGATCTCATGTACTACCTTTGGCACGATGACCACACTGGCCGCTTGCTCTTGCAGGAAGTTTTCCGGGCCGCTGAGCGCGGCGTGCGAGTTCGCATGCTCCTGGATGACGCCAATCCGCGAAAGAACGATGCGGCCTATCTGGCTTTGAGCAATCATCCAAACATCGAGTTGAAGTTGTTTAATCCGAGCGGCGTCAGGCAACGCAGCGTCATGCGCGCTGTGGAAATTGTATTGCGACTATTTGCGTTGACCCGGAGGATGCACAACAAGGCATGGATCGCTGACGACAACGTTGCTATCGTAGGCGGGCGCAACGTTGGCGATGCCTATTTCGACGCAGCAGAAACCAACTTTCGCGACTTAGACGTGCTGCTCCTCGGTCCTGCCGTGCAGCAAACCGCCGAAATATTTGAGGCATTCTGGGCTTGCGAGGACGCGAAATCAATCAGTGTCCTGGGTCCAGCCGCTGGGAACGAGCATTCCGATTTGTTTTCAGGAAGCGATCTCGAAACCGAATCAATGCTTTTGAACGGGATCGGTGACCGAGGGTCCATCGCAGAGTTCATCGCGGCCAGCAACGACGTGCATTGGGTGGATCGAGTTCGGGTGATTTCCGATCCTCCAGAGAAGGTGAGAGGTTGGAGACGTCGCAGCTGGCTTACCAAGGAGTTGCTTCCCCTCATAAAGTCGGCGGGCAACAATCTGGAAATTGTATCTCCCTATTTCATCCCTGGCAAAAGGGGCTCCGCGGTCCTGATGGACCTCGTCAGCAATGGGGTTGACGTTTCCGTTTTGACCAATTCCTTGGCCGCTACAGACGTCGCCGCGGTTCATGGGGCTTATGCAAACTATCGCAAGCGATTGCTGAGGAAAGGCGTAAGACTGTTCGAGCTCCAGCCCTTCACTCGCGGTCAGGGAATTTCGGTTTTTGGCTCCAAGGGTGCCAGTCTGCACACCAAATCGTTCACGGTTGACGACAGGGCTGGGTTCGTCGGTTCCTTCAATTTTGATCCCCGGTCAGTGTCTTTGAACTCGGAGATGGGCGTGCTCTTTGAGGATGCCGAATTAGTCGGTGAACTTCGGCGCTTTTTTCAAGCGGAGATATCACTAGAAACCAGCTATCGGCTGGAACTAAAGAACAATGTGCTGCACTGGCATGGATGCGAAGAAGGCAAACTCCAAGAATACACACACGAACCAGAGGCCGGAATTTTTCGCCGGGTTCTGGCGGCCTTGGTCCGCCACCTTCCGGTTGAGTCTCAGCTTTAGCCAGACCCACTAAGATAGCATAGGTGCTAACGGCGGGATCGACGCGGCGTTCTTGCCGCGCCCGGTACGGCATACCTGAAGAACGGCGACGTGAATGTGCCAAGCACAGCGCCCCGGGGCCGCGGTGGAAAGGCCGGGAGCATGAAGCATCCCCCCTCTGGCAATTGTCAGCTTGCTGCCGCCAATCGCGTGAAGACGATGGTGACCTTCGTCCCTTCGCTGGCGCTCGAGGCGACGTTGAACTTTGCCTTGGCGTTCTCTGTCAGCGAGCGCGCGATCAGCGCGCCGAGCTTGCCGGGCTTGGGCCATGTCTCCCCTTCCGGCAGGCCGATCCCGTCGTCCGCAACTATCACCAGGCAGCCGTCGCCATCGGCGATGCTGTGCAGCTTTATCGTCCCGCCTTCACGCCCTTGGAAGGCATGCTTGAGTGCATTTGTGAGCAATTCGTTCACGACCAGTCCCGTTGGCATGGCGACGTTGATCGATACCGGATAGGTATCCACCTTCATGTCGAGGCGGATCCCCTCAACTGCATGCGACCCCATCACCGCGGAGGCGATCTGGCTAAGATAAACGCCGAGATCGACCTCCTCCTTCTGCTCGTCTGCCGATAGCGTCTGGTAGAGGATCGCCAGAGCCTCGACGCGGCCGGCGAGCCTCTCAAATCTTTTCTGGTCGGGCTCGGTCGCGTTACGGGTTTCTAGACGGATCAATGCGGTGATCATCTGTAAGTTGTTCTTCACCCGGTGCTGCAGTTCGCGCAACAGGGTGTCCTTCTCGCGGACGCGATCCTCCACCAAGCGCGCTTCTTCAGATTCGCCATGGGATGAGACGTCGACCAGAGCCACCAGTCGGAAGCAGTTCGTGCCGTTATCGTCCACGATGATGTTTGAATAAACGTCGACAAGAGCCGGGTTGGCCCCGACGGGCTCCAGCCAGAAAGTGCCGACGAAATCGGTTTCCTCGACCAAGGCCTCGGGCAGAGGCCGGCCCTTCTGCTGGTGGATGCCAATGCCGGAAAGTGCTCCCCAGTTTTGCCGGGTAAGCTCGGCTGCCTTCAGGCCTGACACTTTTTCGAATTCTGGATTAGCATAGACGACGCGCTCCTTCGCGCCTAAGTCCGACACGGCGATAGCGATCGGCACCTGGTCAAGAAATTTTTTGAACTGCTCGCTTTCCAGCGCGGTGGCAAGGTCCGGTGTGTCGAGCAATTGCTCAACTGCCTCAGCCTTGTCTGAATCTGATGTCATCTTGGTCGCCTGTGCTTTGCGTGGGAGCCTCAGTCTCAGTCATGCACTTTGCTCGATACCGACAACGCTGGAAGCGGCTGCGCGATGTCAGGAGTAGGACGAGCCCGCGTCACGGAGCGGCAGAGCGATGGGCAACACAGGCCGTCTTGCTGAGAGTTCAGTCAACCTTGCGTCACTTGCACGGCCACGACCTTTTTCCAACAGCGTTGTGCCAAAATCCCGTCTCTGCCAATCGAAATTGACGATCTGCACGTCGCCGGAACTGCCGACAGAATATTTCCGCCATTTGCAATGGGCTCACCTGGCAGCGGCGGCGCCGGTGGCGGCATGCGGTGGCCAAACCGCACCCCGCATGTGCTCATCCAGGTCTGGCTGCTTCGCCGCGACACGATCGGGCGAAACGGTATGCTGCGCCGTTTCCGGCCGCCTTGGAGTTGCCCGGGTTGGCTCGCGGGACCTATCGGGTCATCGCCTGGGATACCGCGGCCGGCAGGCAAACGGGGGAATGGCAAGCGAATTCCGACATAGCTGAAACTTGATGTGCCGCCGTTCTCTGCCAATGTCGCGCTTGCCATTCGCCGAACCTGAGCAGGATGGAGACTGCGCCTGAAGGTATTCATTTGCTCGCTGATCTGACTTGTCATTGCCCAAGGTCTTTGCAACTTCGTCGCCAATGCCGATGTCAGTGATCTGCGCCAAGCGAAGTTGCGCGGAGATCTCACGAGATCTGCGCATTAGGTGTTGCGCTCGCCCGAACGCGACTGCTGGTTGGCAGCATCGGCCGATCCGCCCAGCGTGTCG